>NZ_JBIUCZ010000002.1:0-239060 GCF_047975845.1 Sphingomonas mangrovi
CCGCCCGCTGCTCGGCCGAATAGTAGATCCGCTTGCGCTGCCTCATCGCTCACACCCTCCTCACCTCGAGAATGATGCGTTGCGACCACCGGTTGAACCCACAACCCCAACTGGCCATTCGTGATCGACGCCGTGGCGCAGCTAAAGACCTTCAGCGCAGAATCGCGCTCGTTGGCTCGCCGCACGCCGGAAACGCAACTTCCCCCACGTCGTGCGCAGCGCGGACGCTCTGCACGACGTGGGTTGGGCGGGAGCGCATCCCCGGCCGGGGCCTCAGGCGGCGGCGATCGCCTTCACGATTTCCGCGGCGCTGTGGCCCGTGAGGTCCTTGGAGATCTCACCGACGAGCTTCGCTTCCAGCGCCTTGTGGTAGTGCTTGCGCAGCTCGCCGAGCGTCCTTGGTGCGGCGACCACGACGAGCGCGTCGATCTTGCCTTCGAGAACCTGCTTGTTGAGCACCTCCGCGACGCCGGCGGCGAAGCTGTCCTCGTCCTGCTGGCGGTCGCTCGGATTGGCCGAGCTGCTCTGGTGACGGCTTCCCGAAGCGCGGTTGGTGGTCGACACGTCCGCCTCCGGCAGCGCCATCAGCGAGGGTGCGTTCTCGTCGCCGGTGTTGCGATAGAGGTGGAGGTTCTCGCCATCGACGATCGCGACAGTGGCGTTCTTGGGAAGCTGCATGATGATCCTTTGGCCTTGAGCGACAACAGCGGGATCAACGTCTGCATCCGCCCATCCGATCCCAACGCCCTGTATCCGCCCTCCGCCGTGGCTCAGCAGTCAGCCGGGTGGTCGAAAGAACACCGCCGACCGCACGAGGAGTAGCCACCGCGACGACCAGCGAACTACTCAGCAGCCAGATCCTGTCGCCCACCACCAAGCGGCGGCAAACATCTTGAGAATCTCAACGACGTTGCTTTACGATGCGAGGCGGGGAGGGTGAGAGATGAACGAACTAAACAACCACGACTACTATCTTCGTCGTGCGCAGCACTCGCGCCAGCTTGCAGACAACGCTGCCAGCCCTGCCATCGCTCGCATCCATCAGGAGATGGCGACCCGCTATGAGGAACTTGCGGCCGCAACGCGGCAGGAAGCGAACGAGAAGCGCCTGCCCGAGCCCTAGGAGGTCGTGGCGCCTGACGACTTGAAGATCCCCCATCCATTTCGGTCGCTGCTGGGCGCTACGCCCTCGGCGGTTTTCGCGAGGAGGAGAGTTTGAACCGACCTTGGGTGATGCTGGCGGCGCTGGGCGTTGCGGTGTCCGGCTGCTCGGGCCCCGGACAGCCGACGCAAGCCCCGGCAGCCACGGCGACCGCTACCGGGACGCAAGCACAGGGCGTGGAAGCCCACGATCCCGGTCTCCCTTCGCCTTCCCCGACGTCGACGTGGTCCGCGGCAGAGCAGGCGATGATCGACCGATGGGCCCGGCTCAACGCGCAATGCCGTGGCGGACCAGGCGACGACCCGGCAACACAGACCGCATGCGATGAGCGGGAGGACGCCTCGAAGCGTCTTGTCGACGCCGGTATCTGCTACGGCAAGGTTGGCGAGGCCGGCTACCAGATGACGACGCACCGCTGCGACGATCGCTCGCTGGCTAGGCAGTAGCGGCGCGAGGAGCCGCGCGCCCTACCCCGCCGCTGGCTGGCTGCAGAGGCGGTGGTCGACGTCGTAGCGCGCCCACCGGGCCGCATAGCCGCCCTCGACCATCGCACAGTTGAGCTGGATGCCGTCCGGCCGCCAGCACCAGGCGGTCACGCGATCGTAGCTCGTCCCCGTCCGCTCGCAGCGCAGCGTCTGCCCCAGCGCCAGGCGCTCGAGCGCGGCCTTGGCCTCGCCGGCCGACGCGGTCGGGCACGGGTGCCCGGGGCGGCAGCTGCCGTCCATCTCGCGCGCGGCGATCGCCGACAGGCGGATCTTCGGCCCTTCGGCGCAATGGATCGGACCGTCGCCATCATACACGCTGGTGACGTGGCACTCGAAGACGCCAGCCGCCGACGCCGTGTCGGTCCCGACCTCGCGCGCCGACGTCGTGCCGGCGATCTCCTCCAACCGCGGCAGTTCGCGCTTCAGCTCGGGCCAGAAGAAGCTGGCGGCCGCGACCAGTCCAACGAGGAGCACGGCAGGCGACGCGGATCGGCGACGTCGACGCGGGCGCTTCACAGCCCCTGCGCCGCGCGTGGGAAGGTCGGAAACATGGCAACTCCGTTGAGGAACGTAACCGGAACATGATAAGCCGCGGCATCGTGAGTCGACAAGCGGAGACACGACATGATGTTGGACCGATATGGCGAGCCGCGGCCGGCATTCGCCGCCTGGCTACTACTACAGAAGGACCGCGAGGATAGCGTCGGCCGCCTGGCGCACGCCGCGCGATCGGATCGATCCTTCCCTCGCGAGGGCGACGCCGACGCCGTCCGCGCGCACCTCAACCGCATGCAGGCGGATGGCGAAAGCTTCGAGGCGGTGGACGACGCCGAGACGGATTGGTTGAGCTATTGAACATCAGGCTGCGGAAGCCTGGCCAGCCGTAGTCCGCACCCGGCGGCGACCGGCCGGGCGCGGAGATACGACGTCGGCTCGCGCGCGTTAGGCCGGTCCGCCGAACAGAAGGCCGTGCAGGAGCCCAGGCTTGAACGTGACCATCAGCACCGTGGAAATGACGATCAGGACAAGCAGCATCGTCTGGAATTCGATCCGACCTTCGAACTCGAACGTCCAGCTAACTTCGTCTTCCTCTTCCGGCATCTTTACCCCCTTCGTGTGGATCACATCAGGTTCAACGTCCTGAAGCTCGTGCACCCGCTCGGCGCGACGATCACATGGTCCAACACCCGCACATCGAGGGCGCGGGCGCCCTGGACGAACCGCCGGGTGAACTCGATGTCGTGGTTGCTGGGCTTGAGGCTGCCGCCGGGATGATTGTGGACGAGCAGTACGGACACGGCACCGAGATCAAGCGCCCGGTGCAGCGCCTCTCTGATCGAGACCGTCACCGCCGACACGTCGCCGATGCCGATCACCCGATCCTCCAGCAGCATCGACCGATAGTCGAGATAGAGCACACGGAACTGTTCGATCCGCGCCGCCGAAAGATCGAGCCTGAGGTAGTTGAGCACCGCCTCGTTCGCGTCGAGTACCGGCTGTTCCGCTGCGCGGGCACAAAGCGCCTCCCGAACCCAGGATTTGATCGCGCGGAGGTGTTCCACCGCGGCCGGCGGCGCGGTCCGGCCAAGCCGTCCATCGAACGCCGTCAGCAAGGCGCCGGCCGAGCCGAATTCCTTTAGTAATGCCGTCGCGACTTCGTCAGCGTTCGGCACGGTCGTCGCGAGGATACGCGACAATCCAAGTCGAGCCGTCTCGTTCATGCCTCAAAGCCCCCTTCAAGGATGCCCCGAGACAAGAACAAAACGTGGTTAACTTCAACTGGGATTCACATTGATTTAGATTAGTTGCTTGCCCGTATCTCTCTCGGCTGAGCCGCTCGATCACAGGCGCTCTTCGGCACGAAAGTCGTTCTATTTCGATTAGATGCCGGTCTCCCACCCCGCTCCCGTCGATCGCCCGCACTTGTGGTTAATCGAATCTACCTCCAGAATGGATAAGTAAATCGCATCTTCTAACCGGGGGGGGGGTAGATGCCGGAACTGTCCGACACTGCGAGAACACGTGCGAAACGCACCTATCAGCGCAGACCGCTCTCGCGAACGACTCAGCGAATACAGAAGTTGAAGCCCGAGTCGCGGCTGAGCGATGCGCTGACCGCGATCCGCCACGAACAGGCGGCAGCAGAGGCACTGCCGGTCGCGATTCAAAAGGCGGTGCTGCTCGAGGGGGTAGCCCGCGCGATCGAGGAGCTGATCGACATCCTCGATCGCTACGGCGGGGATCCCGAACTGGAAGCGGAGGAAGACGTCGGCGCGGACGACTTCGGCGAAGCGGAGGACGCCGTAGGGTAGCGGCCGCAAACGGATTGCGAAGAGAGCGTCGGCCGCTTCGCGCAGGCCGCACGATCGGATCGCAGTTTTCCGCTCGGGGGTAATGCGGGCACGGTCTGCGCGCACCTCAACCGGATGCAAGCGGACGGCGAGAGCGTCGAAGCGGTGGACGATGCCGAGATGGATCGGCTCAGCTACTGACGACGTGGGGGCATAGTGAACGGATGCCCGAAACTCTTCAGGTTTGCGGACCGGCCGCTCGCGAGTGAGTGAGCATGCATAGGAGACGTTGGCTGGTCCGCCGGCTTTCCCGAAAAGGATGGTGAAACGGGAAAGTCGACCCCGGGCGAAGGTGGCGGGCACCGCGAGGCTGGATAGGTCATAGCACTGCGGCTGATGGTAGCGACTCAGCCAGCTCCAAGGGAACGCGGTTCCCCCTGCCACTCCGTCGCGCGCAGGAAACCCTCCCAGGTTAGGCTGCCCGGATCGATCCGACGGCTCCATTCCAGATCGCGATCGGAGCGATAATAGCCGTACTCCACGGCATATTCGGCCATGCCCAGTAGTTCCCTGACCAGCAGCTCGTTGCCGGCGAAGTCCGGGAAGTGGTGCAGCAGTCCGTCGCGGGTGAAGGCCGAGCTGTAGACAGCCTTCTTTCCCGTGACGCGCGAGAAGGTTTCGACCATCTCGTCCGGGGACAGGATCTCGCCGATCACCGGCAGCGACCGCCCCGCATAGTCGTCGGGGTTCGTGAAAATCTCCAGCACGGCTGGCCCGGTCGCGGTCGTCGGATCGACGAACGGCGCGCGGAAATTCCGGGGCAGGTAGATGGGAAACACCAGCTCGTCGCCGACCATTCGCGGTGTGTAATATTCCAGCAGGTTGGTGAAGAAGAACGCCAGCATCACGAACGAGCTGCGCACCGGCAGTCCGCGGATATGCTCCTCCACCCGCGCCTTGTCGGTGAAGTGCGGCGCGAACTTCGTGCCGTTGGTGATAGCATCGACATTCTCCAGACTGCTGAGGACGAGCTGCTGCACACCCGCCTCGACCGCCGCGTCCGCCATTTCGATGCCCAGCGCCGTCTCGTGCGTCGCGGGCGGTGCGATCGGCGGTGTCATCAGGAATGCGCCGTGCGCGCCGCGAAATGCCTCCACCATCGCGGGTCGATTGCCTAATTCCATCGAGACACCGACCACTTCGGCACCGGCGTCTTTCAGCTTTTGCGCGCCGGCGGAGTCCACACGCCGGGTCAGCGCACGCACGCGATACTGTCCGCTCGCCAGCAGCGTGTGCGCTGCGCTGCGGCCTTGCTTGCTTAGCGCGCCGACGATGGTGATGAGGGGTTTCTGGTCCGGCTGCATCGGGCTGTCCTGTCGAATCGAATGGAGTTCAGGCAGCTACGCATCGGCGACGTTATCCGGTAGATCGATGGGATGGATAGAATCGTTCCGTCAGATGGATAAGTCCGCGGTCACGCTGGAGCGGATGCGCAGTTTTGTTCGCGTGGCGGAACGCGGCAGCTTCTCGGCAGTCGCGCGCGAGCGGGGCGTCGGCCAGTCGACCGTCACCCGCCACGTCACCGAGCTGGAAGCCGCGCTTGGCATCACGCTGCTGAACCGCACGACGCGCCGCGTCACGCTGACGGCGGAGGGCGCGCGTTACCGGGATCAGGCTGGCACGATCCTGCGGCTGGTCGATGAAGCGGTTGATGACGCCCGCAGCGCCGGCGCTCACCTGAGAGGCACGATCCGCGTCTCTTGCACCGCCGCGCTCGGCGTGCAGCATGTGGCGAAGGCCTTGTTCGCCTTTCAGGATCGGCATCCCAGCGTGACGATCGATCTCGGCCTGTCGGACGTGCGGATCGATCTCGTACGCGAGGCGGTGGATATCGCGATCCGGCTGGGGCCGCTCGCCGACAGCACGATGCAACGCAAGGCGATCGGCCACTCGCACCGCATCCTCGCGGCCTCGCGCGTCTATCTGGACCGGCACGGTCGCCCGCAGATGCCGGACGACCTGCTGTACCATCAGGCGATCCGCATGAGCAACGTCGACGGCAGCGACACGCTCTCCCTCCATCACCCCGGCGAGGGGAGCATATCGCTACCGTTCGATGGCCGGCTGCTGATCGATCATGGCCTGGCTGCGCGCGAAGCCCTGATTCAGGGCCGCGGGATCGTGCCGGCACATCTGTGGTTGATCGACGATCTGCTGGAATCCGGCGTGCTGGAGCAGGTGCTGCCGGACTACGCACCCGAGCCGGTCCCGCTCTCCATCCTGTTCGTCCCCGGCCGGGCACGCATCGCCCGCGTCCGGGCGTTGATCGATGTGCTCGGCGACGCTTTGACGGGGCTCCCCGGCATGGCTTTGTCTGGTTAAACGCCGCGTTCCCACAAACGAACCCAACACGGGAAAGCGGCCGCGTTTATCGCGCACGGAACCCATTTCGGGCTCCGCTTTCCCAAAATCTGTTCCCGATTGCTCTTTCCAGAAACTGCCTCTCGAAGACGGAGAAACGGGAAAGATCGCGCCGAAGGAATGGTTGCTTTGGGCGCCTAGAACTGCGCACTTGAGCGCCGCAAATGCGCGTCTCCTGCTGAAGACGATAGTGTGGAAGATATGGACCTACCCGGATAGCGGAGCGCTATGCTGATCCTCGCCACACTTGCCGTATCCGTCGTCCCCGCCGGCTCCACGTTCACCTGCACACCCACTCGCGTCTGGGACGGGGCGATCCGGTCTCGTGCAAGGAGGGTCCGCGCCTCCGCTTGGCAGGGATTGCAGCAAGGGAGTCGAACGGCAGCTGTCGCAGCGACCAGCCGTGCCCGCTAGCGACAGCTGAGCAGGCCCGGAAGGCGCTTGTCCAGCTACTCGGGACCGGAACTGGCAGGAGCCGCCAGGGCCATGCCCTGGTCCGCGGACCAAGACTGCGATGCACCTCCACCGGACAGGCAGTCGGCAGGAGAACCGGGGCATGGTGCGTGTTCCCGGTGGCCGGCGACGTATCCTGTGCCATGATCGACAGCGGGACCGTGCTGAAACGGCCGCGCTACTGGAAAGGACACCGGTGCTGAAGCCTCGGCATTCCGGCTGTTGATCAACGCTTCTTGCGCAAGCCGCTCAGGCCGATTCGCCGCGCTAGTTCTCGACGGACAGCCGAGTGGTTCTCCGCCACCATCGGGTAAGTGGGATTCAGGCGATACCGCTCTCGGTATTCCTCGGGCGTGAGGCCGTACGCGGCCACGTGCCGGCGCAGCGCCTTGTATGGCTTCCCGTCGATCATCGAGAGGATATGGTCCTTCGAGGCCAGGGACTCCTCGACAGTCACCGCAGGTATATGCTCAGTGTCAACCGCTTGAACGGTCATATCGCCCTGCTCGGCTCTCACCTGAAGGGCCACTATCCCCTCGTGGACGCGATCCAGAAGGGTGCAGATTTCATCGGCCGCGATCCGGTGGTGGGGATTGGCAAGCCAAGCCACGGCGACTTGGACCACGAATGCGAGCTGTAGATCGCGGGCTCCGTCGGCCATAGGACTTCCCTCGTATTCATGAGGTAATGGCGTCTGCTCAACCATCGCAGGCGCAGCCTCGCGGCTGGTGGCACGTCTTGTTTCGCGCGATGCAGCTGTTGCCGCATGCCTTTCCCTTGGAGCAGGTTCTGCAGCAGGCCACGGAGGTCGCGAACGCCGCGTTGCACGGGTTCACGTTAGCCGGGCCAACAACCAGCATTGCGGCAAGCAGAAGATAGCGCATGTAGTTCACCCCTCGCCATCAAGTTGCGCCGGCCTCAGGGCGAAGTCCAGAACCTGACCGCGGACGACAGCGAAAAGCGGCCCGGAATAGGTCAGCGGCCGGGCATTCCGGTCTCTCGGACAGCTCGCCGCCAGGGTCGGGAGTCGCTGATCACAGCCAGAAGGTGACGGTGGCTGCGAGCGCAACAGCGGAGAAGAAGGCAGTCGGGCAGCGGTCGCAGCAGGTTGCGAACGACCCGATCGGCGTCCCGGACATCGAGCTCTCACCCGAAGGCAAGCCCCAGTGGGTGATCAACTACGTGCCTCGCGAGGACGTGACGCAGAAGGATGCGGCCGGCGGCAATCTCCGGGTGTCCGATGGCTCCTGACCACCGCGGCCGACCGACACCTTCCGCCGACGGAATTGGCGCCGCTTCCCCAGGGTCGGCGGATCCGTCTCGCGTCCCCGCGGTTACCATGTGCCAGCAACGACCGGAGTTCGACGCGTATGTGCCACGTCCTCATCATCGAAGACGAACCGTTGATCGCCACGTATCTGCAGACGCTGCTGGAGGATGAGGGCGCCACGTCCTTCGACTTCGCCAGTTCGGAGGAAGAGGCCGTCGCGGCCGCCAGGGCACACTTGCCCGCGGTCATCACGTCCGACGTGATGCTGACGCAGGGTACCGGTCCCCACGCCGTCAGCCGGATTTTCGACGAGCTGGGTGAGATCGGGGTGATCTTCGTCACAGGGTCCCCAGACCAGTGCGAGCCGTGCGCCCCGCCCGGGGTCGTGCTGTCCAAGCCCGTGCAGCCGGCGGATCTTGCGCAAGCGTTCCGCTCCTTCAGGGCCGCCTGAACGTCCCGAACCGCCGCGCGAGCGTGTTCCCCATCCGCTGCCATGCCTACAGCCGGATCGGCCGGTATTCGGCAATCCGCCCGATCACTCTCGCGAAATCGAGGTTTTCCTCACCATCGTAGATTCGTTGGATTGGAACACGTGGTCCGACCAGTCCGGGTCGGGCGACAGCCTGCCGATCTCGGCGTGGAGCTCATCCTGAGCGGACTCATCGCCTACTCGAAGCAGACGACGCAGCTTCTCCTCGAGCTCCGTCTTGGCGCCTGGATCCATGATCACTTCCCTCTCAGGCGGTTCAGCTGAGTCCGAACGATGATGTTATCGAGATCGTAGATGGCCTGCTGCGTCATCCCTCCTCCAAACGACGTGCGACCATCAGGCGAACGAAGCCCGCTGCTTCGAGCAGTCAGCCTCGCTGCAGCGGGGCGACGAACATCGACCAGTAGAGCTCCGCGGCTCCCTCGAACGTCAGCTTGGCTTCCGATCGCCCGCCCATGGAGGCCATGCCCATGGACTTCAAGAACAGACCATGGTCATCGGCATCCACGCGAAGGTTCTCGTTGTAGCCGTTGCTCTCGGTCGTCTCGCCGATCACGTAGGAGATGCCCCGGCCCATCATGCCGCCCATGAAGACGGTGGCGCGCGCCACCGCCCGGCCATCGCGGTATCCGGTTGCGAAGAAGCGGTTCGCGTCCACCCGCCGGAACGTGCCCTGCAGGCCCGGATTGCGGGCACGCATCTCTTCGAGCGAGTTCTCGAAATACGCGGCCATGTAGTCGAACGCCTCCGTCAGGAAGCCGTCGCGGTCGTGGTCCGTGAACACCTTCGCCACCGCGAGGTTGCTGCTCCTGGGCCCGCGACCCGCCGATTTCGAAGCGGCGACCATCGACGTGGTCGGCGGAGCCGGTGCCCGCCGGGCCGACGCCGTGCCACGACCAGCGTCCAGCCGCTCGACGGCGGCACGCACGTCGCGCGCGACCTCGAGCATCGGCTCGTCCTGGTTGGCCCACATCGTCACCGGCTTGCCGTCGGTCGGGCTGGCCCGCAGCTTCCCGAAGGGGGCGTGATGCCAGTCGCACGGACGCAGGATCACGGGGATCACGACGGCTTCCCCCGCCTTCGCGCGTTCCATTACCCGCGTCATCTCGACGTCGTAGCAGTAGTCCGAGGCGAGAAAGTCGGGGCTCACCAGCAGGAGGATCACGTCGTCCTCCTCGACGTGCATGCTGATCGCATGGTCGAGGTCCTCGCCTGCCGTTATCCGGCGGTCGTGCCACGTCTCGATCACCCCCTGCCGTTTGAGCATGGCAAGCTGCACCTCGAGCTGATCCCTCAGCTGTTCGTCCTTGTGCGAATACGAGAAGAACAGCTTCGCCAACTCGGGCATCCTCATCCGGTGATCCGACGATGATGGTGCCCGTAGGTGTCGGAGGCAAGCCCGCCCGGTCCAGCCGCTGATGCTACGAACTTCGGGGGTGGGCGCCCCCTTGCGGATCGGTCGCGCGCACGGCATCAAGGCTTGGCGAAACGCATGAACGGATATTGCTCGTGGCTTGCTCGTCTCGGCTCTTCGACGCCGAGGCAAGTCGCCTTGAACATACCGATACCGGCAAAGTCCTGTTAAAGCGTCATATTTTCGCAAATGACCAGCCTAGGGGAGGTCCAAGTCAGGTGTCGAACGTACTCATCGGAATACTACGATCGACGCTTGCGGGATGTTGATAGACTTGGCCTTTGGCCTCGGAAAGGGCAATCCGCGAGTACATGCCTTGGCCTGCAATACCCCGAAGTTCCGCCTTATTGATTCTTGAGTGTTGTTCGCGGATTGTTCAGGCAGACCGGTGCCTGTCAGGCTGCATGTTCTGCCCAGCACTTGGCCTGCGACATGTCAGCTGTCCTGGCACCGGGTGAAACCCGTAGCGGGTGATGGCCCGTGAATATTCCTGCGAGATGGACCACGTGTGGTGACGCGTAGTCCAATATGCTTCTAATGGGCGGCTCCTTTTGCAATGGAGCGAACCCATGCCGGTCGGCAAGCTGCAGAGATCCACGATCAAGGACATCGAGATCTCGCCCCCGTCCTCGACCAAGACGATCCTCTGGGACACGATCATCAAGGGCTTCGGCGCATACAGGACCTCCAAGGGCGTCGTCTCCTTCCTCTTCCAATATCGAATGCGCGGCGGCCGGACCCAGAGCACCAAACTAGGCAATCACGGCGAACTGACCGTCGAAGAGGCGCGGACCATGGCGGCCGAACTGGCCTGCCAGCGGCGTCGCGGCATCGACCCGATCGCCGAGCGCAAAAGGCTGGCACAGATCGAACGGGACAAGGACGAGCTCCTGCTCGCCACATATGCCGAAGACTACATCCAGCGGCGCATCGACGACGACGCGCCGCTGAGCCAGGCGCACACGACGATCATCCGGAAGGACGTCATCGGACTGCTGGGCCACATCCGCATCGACCAGATGAAGGTCGACGACGTCGAGGCCTTCGGTCGACGGCTGAAGGAACGAGGTCCGTCGGCCAAGCGGTCGGGGCTCGTCCAGCTCAAGGCGATCCTCAACGACGCGGTGGACAGGGACCGCCTCGCGAAGTCGCCTGCGCGCAACGTCGAGACGCCCAAGGCCGGCGAGCGGGTCCGGCGCTTCCGCGAGGACGAGACCCAGCGCTACCTGGAGGCTAGCCGCGACATAGGCGGAACCCAAGGCGACCTGCTCGAAACGTATCTCAGGCTGATCAAGCGCAAGGACAAGGAGATCGGCAACATGACCTGGGAGCAGCTCGACATGAAGAAGGGCGAGTGGCTCGTTCCCGACGTCATCTCCAAGAACAAGGAGCCGTACATCGTGGAACTGCCGCGCCAGGTGCGCGAGATCATCCTGCGCCAGCAGCCCGATCCCAGGCTGCGACGGGGCTACGTCTTCACGCTCGACGGCAGGACCCGACCGGTCATGGGAACGGACGTCAAGAACCGCGTCGATGCGCACATGCACCGGCGCCTCCAGCTGGCGAACGAGCGGGACGGCACCGCCCTCTCCATCGATCACTTCACCCTCTACGACGTCCGGACGACCGCGGCTTCGCGGCTCGAGGAGAAGCCCTTCCTGACGCCCATGTCGGTCCTCGACGCCGTCCTGCTGCACAAGAAGGAAGGGCAGCGCAGCACCAGGATCTACGCCCGCGCAAAGCTGGAGCCCGAAGCGGGCGAGGTCCTGCAGACGTGGAACGACCATCTCGACGAACTGATGGCACGTCCCGACGCCTGGCCGGGCGGCGTCGTCCTCGAGAAGATGAAGCCCAAGGAGCGCATGAAGAGGATCGACGCTCTGCGCGCGGGCTGGCCGATGAGGGAGGACCAGAAGAGGGCGAGGAAGAACCTGAAGGATCACGGGATCGACACCGAGGAATATCGCCGGCGGCAGCGACGCGCTCGCGCCGCCGCGAGGAGGAAGGGCTGAACCGATGGTGTGGGCCAGCCGCAGCCGCTAGCCATCGACCTGCGGCAAGGTGACGGACCTGAGAGGAGATGCCTATCGAGGCATGATCACCTCTTGGAGGAAAGAAGTGCCGTCTCCAGTCGTAGCCGATCAACGCCTCGACTATCCCCACGTCGTACGGCGAAACGGCAGACGCAACCTGCGTTGGTCGATCGATCTCCCGTCCGATGAGGAACTCCGTACCGGACCACTGTCCACCGTTCCGCTGCCGTCCGACGGTCGGACCGACGACCTCGGGGCGGCGCTGCGGGGAACAGTCCTGAAGGCCATGGTCGAGACTGCCCGGCGTCGCGGCGAACCCGCGTGCGTGGTATGGGGAAGCGACGACTGCACCTGGATCGACGAGCGCGGTCGGACGACCGCCGGCAATCGCCCCCCTTCGGCAGAGATCGCAGAGAACCACCTTCTGGAGGACCACGATGCCGTCATGGAGAGCGTCTGGACGATCAGACTGCCCGATGGCTGCACCGCATCGCACCTCTGCATCCGCCGCATCGACGCCGTCCTGGTCGAGATAACCCCGGGCGAGCCGTTCGTGCTCGGCAGCTTCTTCGACCTGTCGAAGGGCGGGCGCCACGATCCAGCCGCCGCCATGATGTCGAGGGGCCGCCTGAAGCCGCCCGCCCGCTTCCGCGGGCAACCCGTCACGGGCGTGCGAGATCACTGGGAGGTCGTCGGGCCGGTCCAACCGTGTCGTGACGGCGCCATACTGCGCGATCCATGGCCGGAGGATCTGCGCCGTGCCTGCGAGGAGATCGCGGGGAAGTCGCTGCCCGAACGCATCCATCGTGCCGCATGGCGGGCGCTGAACCCCGAAGACCCCACCCTCAACCAAGTAGGCGTGCTGAAGGCCGCCTGACGCCTGCACGGCCGTTGCACCGCTCACGGGCGACGGATAGCAATGGGGATGGACCGGCCGGAGAGACAGCATGCAGCGGATCGACGACGAAGACCTCTTCTGGATGGCCGACCTGGACTGGAAGGCACATGGCCCGGCACGCGAGGGCTACATCGGCAGGGACATGTTCCTGGCGGAAGCGGCCGAGCTGCTCGGCAAGCGCATATGCGGCATCTGGCCAGGCCTGGTCCACTTCCTCCGCATGGCTGAATATCCGCCTCCCTCAGACATAGTGGAGGCCGACGAGGCCTTCGGTGCAGATGAAAAGCCCATTCCAGGCATCTACGATCGGGAACACGGTGTGATGCTGGCACATGCGGTCTCGCTGGACGTGCCGCTCCATGACGCTGACGACATCGACCGCGCCGAATGGGCGTTGATTGTGGACAAGGCCCGCCAGCAGTGGGACGATGGCCTCGGCGCGCGCAGGGCCGCAGCGGGCATCGCCCGTGCATTCGCCAGACTGGCGTTCGAGGAGGAGATCGACGTCCACGCCCGCCCCTTCGGCGACAAGGGATACGTGAGGCTTGGGCCGGAATTCTGGGAGGTCGACGACGAGCAGGCGATCCGGAGGCTGGCGGCATGCGCCCTGTCGATCGACCGGCCCTACGAGCCCGCCGCCCAGCCCGACCACCGCATCTTCGTCGGCCACAACCGGTATGCCCGCGCAATAGACCGTGCCTCTCGCCGATGGTACGTCCCGGTCTGCGCTCTCGACGAAGAGCTGAAGCGCGACGAGGATCAAACCTCCGTAAGGGTCAGCGAGGTCGCCCACTTCCTCGCCGGGCTCATGGTTCCGGCAAATTCCGACTGGAACGACGAGCGGTTCAAGGACGCCGTGCAAGCCGAATTCGGATCAGGGGGTCTGGGCGTCACATACAACCGTGCAAAGGCCAAGGCCGTCGCCCACCCCGATAGACGCTACTTCGGAACGGCCGGGCGCCGTCGGATCCCGATCGCCTGACCAGAGGGCATTCCCCTCCACCTGCCCTGCCCCTCCCGAACCGATGTCCTGACACCGCAGGCTCGGCCGTTGCCGCCAGTCTACCGTCGATTCCAATCGCACCGCCAATCGCGGCGCAATCGCCCGGCTTTTCGTCCGAATGCGAACGGCGCCTTGTCAACTGCCGGCCCGGTCCTCGCCTATGGTCGTCCCTGCCAGTCAACGGCGGCTGGCTCGAAGGACAGGAGGAACGACGATGCAGAACGACGATCAGACTTCCGCGGACGGCACCCCCCAGGAGGCGGAGCGTCTCATCACGACCGAGGAGGCCGCGGCCATGCTCGGCATGGCCGCGAATACCCTCGCCAAGGGCAGGATGGAGGCCAACCGCCGCCACCCGCCCCACGTCAAGATCGGCAGATCGGTCCGCTATTCGACCCGTGACCTGTCGGCGTTCATCCGCAGCAGGACCGAGGGCGGCCCCCTCCGGAACCGAGGGCGCTGAAAGCGAGCCGTCCCCGCGCCGGACGGCTCGACGCTGCAGCCAGCAGTATCCCCCCCGCCCCTGAGCGCTCGGCGCGCCGAAACATCGGACCGCAGCTGACGTCGTGATTTCGCCCGGGGCGGATCATCCCCAGAAGGAAGAAGACATGGACATGCTCCGCAAGGAGGATGGACGGCATCCGCTCGTCCTCGCAACATCGCAGATCGCCCAGCTCAACCGAAGGGCCTCGGTCTGCGACCACCCGCTCGCCCGCCTGATGACGTTGGCGACGTACCTCCCCTGCTCCGCCACCGCGCTGGCATCGATCGGCGTACGGAACTTCGACAGGCGCAACGAAGTACTGGTGATCCCCTCTCCCGGGCGCGGCCACACCCGTGTCGCTCTCGGCATGGCGGCTGCAGCGGCGGTGCGCGCCGCGATCGCAGGACGCACCTCCGGCCCGTTGTTCGGTGACGCCCATGATCTGCAGATCGAGCCGGATGCCGATGCCGAAGCATACCTCGCGGAACTGATCGCCGAGGATGGCGAAGAGCCGCTGCCGTTCGCCTTCACCTTCCGCAGCGTGAGGGAGGGCGTGTTCGCCGGCATGGCGGACGGAGGAGTTGCGCAGAACATCGCCGAGGCACAGGCCGGCCTCCGCCATCTGACCGATGGCCACCGTCCTGAGACGTTCTTCCGCGTGCAGGAGCGGGCGGCATCGGACTGGTGGGCAGCGCAGCTCGGGGCGCCGGTCTCGTCGACCGTAGACGTCATCCGGTCGGGGCTGAGGCAGTTGCGGTGGCGCGACGACCCGAACGGGTCGGCGCCCGGCGGGGACGGCCGAGGATGATCGGCGCGCGTCCCCGCCTGCCGGACCTCCCGTCGATGCGGATGCTGCTGCAGGGCGCTCGGTTGCTGGGCGGACCGCACGGCACGGTACTGGAGCTCTGCATCCTGACCATGTGCCTACCGTGGGAGGCAGTGGCGATCGATCTTGCCGAGATCGACTGGAAGCGTGGATGGGCCATGGTGCCGGCGCGAGGCGGCAGCCGTCGGCTGCTGCACCTCCCACCGGACGCAGTCCGCTCGCTGGCCCGTGTCGCCGGTGCGGTCACGTCCCGTGGTCAGGCGGTGAGCGGCGGAAGCGGCCGCCCACTCGATCGAAGGGACGTGCGGCTCGACCGCATGCAGGCCCGGCTGGCCGCCGCCGCACCCGACATGACGGTGCTGCAGCCGTGGAACTTCCATGGCCTGCGGGCGGGGGCGGCGCGCGAACTCCTCGAGCGCGGCTGCAGCCGCCAGGACGTCGCGTGCGCCCTGGGCCTGAAGCCCCCCGGCTCCGCCATCGTGCCGATCGGCGGCATCCGGACCCTCGCCGACGACGCCGACCGCGCCGCGGTGACGGTGAGCAAGTGGAACGCGATCCTCGCGGACCGCCGGAACGCGAGGTGATCCCGCCCTCGCCGAACGGCTCGGGCGGACATCGAAAGAAAAGTGACTGCGGCGCGAAGGCGCCGGCCGGCTCGTGCCGGGCGGTGGAGGCAGGGGCCGGAGGAAAGAGGCCCCAGACCACCGCGAACGTGGCGATTGACCAGCGAAGGAGCATAGACATGGACAGCATCGGCCTGCCGGCCAGATACGTAGACGCGAGGGGACTGATCGACGTCGCCCGCATCAAGGCGGACGCGTCGATCGCCAGGGTCGCAGCGGAAGCGACGGACCTGAAGAAGAGCGGCGACGAACTGAAGGGGCTGTGTCCCTTCCACCCCGAGGACACGGCCAGCTTCTTCGTCAACGAGGGGAAGCAGGTCTTCCACTGCCACGGCTGCGCAGCCGGCGGCGACGTCATCGAACTCCACCGGCGCCTCCATCACGTCGACTTCCGACAGGCCTGTCTCGATCTCGCCGGCACCGCGCCCGTCGCGCCGCCGGTTCTCGAGAACCCGGTCCTCGTCGCGATGCGTCGCGCGGAGTCGGTGAGACGGGCGCGGGAGATCTGGCAGGAGGCGACGCCGATCGGCTGGTCGCTAAGCGAGACCTACCTCGTCAACCGGGGCATCGGCCACGCCGTGCCCGGATCTATCCGCCACTCGCACGTCGCGCGCTGGTGGGATGCGGATGGTCGCGAGGGTCGGCGCGAGCCGGCGATGATCGCGGCACTGCAGGACCGCGAAGGCCGGGTCGCCGGCATCCAGCGCACCTTCCTCGATTGCGAAGGGCGGAAGTCGACCCGTGGCACGCCGCGGCTGTCGCTCGGTCGGGCACGAGGCTGCGCGGTACGCTTCGGCCCCGTGGCGGAGACGGTGATGCTGGCGGCGAGCGTCGAGGACGGGCTGGCGGTGAGGCTCATGTTTCCCGGAGCCAGCGTGTGGGCGGCGGTCGGCGACGGCAACCTGCCGCACGTCCGCTTCCCGGCCGAAGTCAGGAGCGTGATCGTCTGCGGCGATGCGGACGCTCCCGGTCGGGCCGCCGCCGCAGCCGCGATGACGGCGTACGCCGCGACAGGGCTTGCCGTGGAGGATCTCGCGCCCCGTGCCGGCAAGGACTTCAACGAGGAGTGGCTGCTCCTCCACGCCTGAGCAGCGGACACCAGACGTCGTCGATCACCACCATCACCACCAGTCCGCCGCGTCGGCGGACTGCATCCGAGGAGAACGAAATGCCCAGAAAGAAGCCTTCCACCGTCTCCCTGCCCGTCGTCGCCAAGCCGGCCGCTGGCACCCGTCTGCCGCTGAGGGAGGACGGCGGCCTCGTGATGGTCGATGCCGTCCATCGCGTGGAAGACGTGCACCCCACCAGCGACGGGCCCTGGAGCACCGAGGCGGACAAGATCGCCTGGACCGATCCGGCGTCGGGATACCCCTGCATCATCCGCCGCTCCCCACTGCATCAGCACCTCTGCGGATACGTCGCGGTCCCGCCGGGACATCCGCTCTACGGTCGCGAATACGGCACGCTGTTCGGCATCATGATCGGTGTCCACGGCGGCATCGACTACTCGGACGTCTGCGAACGCGACGCACACGAAGACCGCAGCATCTGCCACGTCGCCGCAGACGTCGGATCCCGTCAGGAAGCCCGCAGGGCCGTGGCGGACAATCACGATGACGACGCATGGTGGTTCGGGTTCAGCTGTGATCAGCGGGACGACCTCGTGCCGTCCGACACCCGTCGTCCCGGCGGCTACAAGACGCCGGCGTTCGGCGTCGACGACCCCACCTACAAGACCGAGGCCTTCGTCTACGGCGAGTGCGTGCGCCTCGCAGCACAGCTGAAGGCGATCGAGGAGAACCGCGACCCCGGGGCTGCCGATCCGGGCCCGACCGTCGTCCCCGCCTCGAGGCTGGAGTACAGGCGTTGACCCCGCACGCCTGCGACCCCGAGTTGCCCTGGGGAGTCTGGCTGAGGGGCGAACACGTCGATCGCAAGACGGTCTTCGTCGACGAGGAGACCGGCGAACGGTGGCCCTCCTTGCGCGCGGCCTTCTGGAACGGTCGCCTGAGGATGCCGGACCATTTCGGGAAGACGCCGCACGATCTGCTCGAGACGATGCACGCCGTTCTGGTGGCGACGATCCGGCGCAGCCCGACGATCCACGAGCAGGCAGCGGACATCTTCCAGTCGAGCACGCTGTACCTCCTCCTGTTCCACCTCTGGCTCGCCAGGGAAGGTCTGGTCGAACTGACGGAGGACAATCGCGAAGCCCGCGCCGTGACGGCTGAGGGGATGGCGGTGATCCACATGCTGCTCGCCACCCGCCCGTACGACGTGCGGAAGCAGCGGCCTTCCGGCGCCACCATCGCCCAGCTGTGCGAGCTCGGCCTCGGACCCGAGACGCGGGAAGAGAGGCTGGCGCGCGTCGAGAAGGCCGCTTCCCGCTGGGACGTCGCCTTCCTCCGTCGGCGCGAGGGCGGCAAGCCGTCGATCATTCTGTCGAAGCGTGGGGACGGCGTGGTGCCGATCTTAGAGACGGTATGGACGCTCGGGCTGGGCACCACGGAGCGGCGCGATCGCTTCTACGAATGGATCTGCCATCGGATGGATCGGTGGACGGCATGGGGCGAGTTGGCGACCCGCTTCGGATCGGATCGGCTGACGCACCATCTGCTGGAGGTCGCGGCGGCGGCGCTGGTCGACACGGACGATGCGATGCCGTTGATCGCTTAGGCTCCTGATAGCGATACGTCGGTCAATGCAGGAACGGCTTGGTGCTGATCGCGGCAGGCCGTTCCCGTCGTGAAGGACTGCGAGACATCCCTCCATATCCCAAGCATGGCTTCTCACCGCTTCGATCAGGCGAATGAACCGACGTCGCGCCAAGATCGAATTGCAGGCGGATTAGGAAAGTGAATGAACAGAGGGCGTAGGGCAGTTGAAAGAAGGCCTCTCCTCGCCGGAGAACGAAACAGGAAATTACCGGATGACCGCCGACTCGGGGCGCTATACACTCTTTGGCCAAGCGGAGGCGGTATGACGTTCAGATACATCGGTTCAAAGTCGCGCGTAGCGGATGCTCTCCGTTCCGCCGTGTCAGAACGGATAGTCCCCGGTGCCCGCTTCATCGATGGGTTTGCCGGAACCGGAGCGGTCGCGGCAGCGGTCGCTGACCTCGGCGTGCCTGTCGTCGTAAACGACACCCTGCGTTCCGCCGTCACCATGTCACTGGCTCGCATGGTGTCCAATGACGAAGCGGTGTTCTCGAAACTGGGCGGGTATGCGAACGCCATCGAGAAGCTGAATGCTGCTGCCCCATCGGAGGGCCCCATACATCGCAACTACAGCCCTGCTTCACGCTTCAATGGTAGTGTGGAACGACGCTACTTCACCGAAGTAAATGCTGCGAAGATCGACGGTATCCGCCTCGAGATCGCTGACTGGGCGGCGAGTCGCCTTATCAGCGAAGTGGAGACGACGCTGCTCCTCGGCGACCTCATCAGCGCCGTAAATCGCGCGGCGAACATCGCCGGCACCTACGGCTGCTTTCTATCCTCATGGCAGCGTAGCGCGCTTGAGCCGATCTCGCTCCGGCCCCGTCCGCTTCGAGCCGAGCGGGTCCATTCCACCGGCATCGTGGGCGACGTCCACCAATTGACGCTCCAGCCGACTGACCTGGTCTATTACGATCCGCCCTACACCAAGCGGCAATACGCCTCCTACTATCACATCCTCGAGACGATCGTCGTCAATGACGATCCCGAGGTTGAGGGCGTGAGCGGGCTTCGGCCCTGGAAGGAAAAGGCGTCGGTATTCTGCTACAAGCGCAAGGCCCTCAACGCGCTCCACAGCCTGATAACCAAGACTGCGGCTCAGACGGTCCTTTTGTCCTACAGCTGTGAAGGCCACGTCGACCTGGAGGATCTAGTGAATCTCTTGGGCATATCAGGCAAGGTGTCGCTCGAAGCGCTCGATCGAATTGGACGATACCGGCCCAACGTCACCGCGAGTGGAAACGGCGAAGCGGTGACCGAATATCTGATCTCCTATCAAGGGGAAGGTGCGAAGCATTCGAAATCCGCATGGCGGAACGACGAGCTGCTGAAGGAAACGGCATGAGTGCACCACGTCCCACCGAGGAGCAGTTGCTCAAGCCCGCTGAAGCACTGCTACGGGAACTGGTCTCCCGGCATGCCCGAGCTGACATGTACGCTGCGCGACTGTCGATCCTCGAAGGCGCCGCCGCGCGTCTCGGAGGATTCTCAGTCGCAGCCTACCAGTCCGCCTTCGAGGTCGACCCGCTTCTGTCCGCTCGTGACCTTGAGGAAGGGGGCGCCAAGCTCGCTGCTGCCCTGTCGGACGCTGGAATTCACCCCTCGCTCGCACTGAGCGCGCTTGCGCGCGAGCCGATGAGTGTCCAGGACCGTCGCGCTACTGGAGCGCACCACACCGACTTCCGCCTGGCAGGGCTCCTCGGCCGTCGCGCTGCCGACTTAAACCCTGAAAGACGTCCGATCATTGATCCGGCATGTGGCGCCGGAATACTGCTGGTCGGAACGACCCTTGCCATGTTCGGCAGCGATCGAACGGCAATCGGATCATGGCTGGCTGAATCGGTAAACGCATCGGACGTCTCCGAGGCTGCGCTTCGCGGAACCCGTCTCGCACTTGCATCCATGACGGACGACCTTGCGGCGATCGCGACCATGTCCTCCAAGTGGCAGGTCGGCGACAGCCTGCTGAGAGATCCGCTGTCATGGCCGATCCCACATGATGGGTTCGGCGCGGTCGTTGCGAATCCTCCTTGGGAAAAGGTCAAGATCAGCCGCCACGAACAGGCCGTCGCGTCGGGCAAGTCCAGAAACTACGGTCAATCGTTCGACGAAGAACAGGATCGCGATCTCTTTGGGCTGCGGGCGGACAAGCGGGATTACGCCTCTGAGCTCGGGCGGCGGTATCCATCCGCTGCCTCGGGAGAAATGGACCTGTATGCCGCATTCACCGAATTGATGGTCACGTTGTCCGGCAAGAGTGGCGGTATCGCAGCTCTTGTCCCTGCCGGCCTCATCAGATCGCAGGGCACGCGTCAGCTTCGCGATCTCCTCATCGAGCGCTTCGGCGCATTCGACGTCACCATGCTCGACAACAAGGCCCGGTTCTTCGCAATCGATACACGCTTTAAGTTTCTCCTCCTCAGTGCATCGGGGACCAAGCGTTCAGGCGCGGGACGTATCGGCATCGCGCATGCGGTTGCCGGGGAACGCGAGGTCACTCCGACTTCGACGGTGTCGATCCCCTGCAAGACACTCAAGTCGATACGTCCGGATCTGACGATCCCCGAAGTGCGGTCCAATGCGGAATGGCGCCTGTTCAGCAAGATGGCCGGGACTGGGCATCGAATGGGTGTCGGCGGCATCTGGAATCCGAAGTTCTCCCGCGAGGTCGACATGACCAAGGAGAGACGGCACTTCGTCAGCAAGCCTCGGCGAGACGCCCTGCCCGTCGTCGAGGGAAGGATGGTCCAGCATCATCGGCTTGGCGCGAAGTCATACGTCTGCGGTGAAGGACGTAGTGCCACCTGGCGTCCGAACCCGATCGGCGATGGTGCTGTGAAGCCGCAGTTCTGGATCCCGGCAATTCACGTTCCCCGTCTCGCCTTCGCCCGAACGAGGCAGGAGCGGGTCGGGTTCTGTGATATCGCGGGACAGACCAACGAACGGTCGATGAGCACGGCCATCATTCCCCCGGGGCTGGTCTGCGGCAACAAGGTCCCGACCGTGTTGTTCGAAGAGGATCCGCATGGCTCGAAAGCCAGGCTCTGGTGCGGCCTGGTCAACAGCTTTGCATTCGATTGGATGCTGCGGCGGGTTCTGACGACCACCGTCAACTACTTTCTTCTCGAATCCATCCCGCTACCGCCGATCCTTCCAGACAGCCTGCCCGGCCGCAGGATAGTAGACGCCGTCCTGCGCATCGAAGCGCTCGATAGATCCGGGACAAGCGATGCCGCTTGGAAGATCGCGGAACAGCGTCTGTTGGTCGACGGCCTGTGCTTCCGCGCGCTTGGACTGGGGGCGACAGAAGTCTCCTTGATCCTGGACGACTTCACATCACTCGACCGCAGTCAGCCGAAGCTGCCAGGAGAGACGCGATCGACGATTACGCGCGATTTCATCCTGGCACAGCTGGGCTCCACGATTGGGATAAGAAGCAGCGAAAGGCTCGCTCGCTACCGTGCGATCGGGGCCGTGCCTTATGTGCCATCCCAGAACGGCGAGGATCAGGAACGATTTCAAGCCATAGCGTGAACATTCGCTTTCTCTGAGCCCCTTTCCATACCATATTCATCAGCAACGAGCGGGGAATGGGCGATGAGTAAGGGTTCTGGAGGTATTCTGCGGTTGGCGACCAGGGAAATCTGGCCGGGGGATCGCCTCAAGTTCAAGGCCAAGGCTGCTCCGGGCGGGACGGGTGGTGGTGCCCGCGACATGCGGTTCAGGCCCTATGACAAATTCGACGACGTCTTCGCTCGCATTCTGCCGGGGCGCGAGCTGGAGGACCGCAAGCGAGACGGCGTGCAGACACAGATCACCGTCTACACCGCACCTGTGAGTGTTCGGAATCCGGGCGGCAATCACAATACGACAATGATCTTCGAGCCACCCACCGACGCACGCGACGTCGAAGGTCGCGTGACCGTGATCCACAAGCTCGGATTGGTGATACCGCCCCAAACGGCGCATCGGCTGCTCTTCGTCGTCGGCCAAATGGCCGATGGCAACGCATTCACCACGATTGCCCGCGAAGAGGACATTCCAGCGTGGCACGACGACGTCGCCGAACTTTTGACCCGCGTCCTGTCGTTCAACTCGAAGAAGAAGGCCAGCAGCGGCTACATCGATTTCGAAACCGGTCGCAGCTACGCAGGTTGATATCATGAAAATCTCACCTGAAGCAGCGGCTGTTCTGGCGAGCTTGGGCCGTTACGGCTCAGTTTTGATCTCTGGGCCACCCGCCTGCGGCAAGACGCGCTTGATGCAGGAGGTGGCCGAGGCCTTCGTCGCTGTCGGATCAACGCAGGAAAACGGCAAGCCCCAGCTGAACCAAAAGGGATTCGTCGCCATCCCCAAGGTCCCACCCGCGCCCGCAGCAGTCGGCCCGATCGTTCCCAGTTCCGATCGACGGCAGCGGCACGTGCAGCGCATCGCCTTCTCGCCGAACACGAAGGCACGGGACTTCACGACAGGCTACGCCCCTGCGCTCGGCGGATCGTTTCAAGTCGTCAAGGGAGCACTCATCACGGCCAACGAGGCTGCCCTGTCTGGCGGAGCTTCCCTGTTGATCGTCGACGAAATGAATCGGGGCCCCGCGGTCCAGCTGTTCGGAGATGCGCTCGTAGCGATGGAGCGGGAAGCGAGGCTGCTTCCGGACGACAGCGTCGGGACTAGATCCTGGCCGATGCGGATCCTGGACTCCAACACCGGACAACTTACCGACTTCTACCTTTCGCATCACCTCTACATTCTCGGCGCGATCAACCAAGCCGACGTATCCGTCGATCCGATGGACGTCGCTTTCCTGCGCCGTTTCGCCCCTATCCAGCTCAACCCGCGATCTGATCTGGTGCGAGACATCCTCGGTGCCGTCGGCAGCAAGGCGGACCTGCCGAAGGACGCCCCGTCCCCTGCAGAAATGATGGAAGCTCTCGTCCGCGCCTGGGAGCATGTGAATTCTCAAATCGCGATCGGGCTCAGCCCTGAGCTGCGTATCGGTCATGGCATTCTCCTTTCCACACCGTCAGCGCCAGCATCGGTGGAGGAGGGGCGGCGCGTCGCGCTCGAGAGCTGGCTCAAGGTGGTCGCGCATGTGAAGGAGGTGTTCTTCGGTGACGTCGTCGGGCTGGGTCTGGCATTGAGAGCGGAGCTAGGCTCCTCTGGATACGGCCTTTCGGACGTCACCTATGGCCTCAATCAAAAGCAGCTGCTGCGAGAACCGTCTCTAGCGCCGAACTCAATCTACACGGTATTAAGGCAGGTTGGTGGCTAGATCGTGCACGTCCTGCAAATCACCGAGTACGGCGACGCCCAGCCCTTAGCTGCTCGATTGGCCGAAACGATCGGCCTAACCCTGCCCCAAGCCGAGGCCGCTATAGACGCCGCGGGTGAGCGGCTGCGACGTCAACACAAGCTCCGTCAAAGTCCGCTATCTACAAACCACGGGCTGACGAAGGCGGAAGACGTTGCGGGTGTAGTATCCCTGCACCCCAGCGTGGACCTGCAGATCATTCCCAAATACGCCTGCGATGGAGTAAACTGGGCAAGCGACCTGCTCTTCCTGAGTCTCTTCACCACCTTTGGCCGCCTAGATGCCCTGCATTCGATCGCAGCGGGGATGGGAGAAGAAAACGCACTTGCCGAACTTGCAGCCCGAGTTCTTCTGGAACTCGTAGCGCGTAATGCCCGCTCCCCGCTTCGCATTCGCCGTCGCGTCACCTTCACATCTTTCGAGCCCGATGAAGACATTGATCCGGATGACATGCTCATTCCCGAAGACGAGGGATGGACGCAGACCGGCTACAGACTGACTTTCGACAACGAATACGCTTCCACGCTGTCTTCAGCATGCCGCGTGCTCCTGCCGCATGTCCGACGTCTGGAGACGCGGGCGATGTTGACGGCTCAGATCTCCCGTTTCGGACCGCAAACGCATGAACCTTTGAGAGTCATGCATCGCTTGCCTTCACGACTTGCGAAGTGGCAAACTGCTTTGGAGCTGGCACTCGCGATCCTAGGTGGGAACAGTCTGTCTCCTCAGAGCGGCAGTCTCAGCACCCTCGGGTTTTCGGTCAGTACCTGGCGGACTTGGGAAGCGCTCATCGAAAGATCTCTCGTCCTTGGTCTTGGGGGAGCGGCAGTTCGTCTCCAGCCCCGACTTGAACTCGGAACCCTTCGCCGCGGCGACAACGAAGTAGATATACTGGTGCAGCCTGATGCAATGATAGCCGCTGCATCCGGCGATCTCGTGATCGACGCGAAATACAAAGGTCGTGCTGATCAATCGCGGACCACCGTGTCTTCTACCGACCGCTATGAAATCCTCGCCTTCATGCTAGCGGCCGGATCGGCCAAGGCTGCGTTGATTTACCCGTCCACTAACGGAAACGAACTGTGCGGAAGCTGGAAGAAGTTCGAGACGTTCAAGATACCGTCAGGGACGGTCTCGGCCTTTACTTTGAACATGACCGGTATCTCAAGCCCCGGGGGCTTCACCACTTTTCTAAACGGGTTGAAGGAAGTCGTGCACGCATCTCAGGCTAGGTATAATATCTAAAGTCAGTCTGGTCTCTCTCTCCGTAGCTGACGTGCTTCAACACACGCCCTACCTCACGCGCCGCTCGGATCGGAATCGGGAGCTTGCCGTCGAACTGCGTCGAGTTCCAGTTGAGCTTCGTGAGGGCCATGATCTCGGAAGCAATGTCCGCAAGCGGCGTTTCGCATTCATATGGGCGCAACTGCAGCGAGGAAGGCACCCTCATACCGGGATAGGTGCCATAGTATGGAACGCTGCCACGAGTGTAAAGCAGTCCATTCTCGCCGACTTGGACGAAGCTGCCTCGCAGCGGCGGATAATCTCCCTCGCGCATCAACGAGACATGACTCGCTTCGGACACCCAAACCATGTCGCTCATCGCGACCCGCATTTCAGCGATGGCTTCGGCGAAGCCCTCGGCCTCTCCTTTCTCGAATCGTGACGTCTTCATCAGCACGATCCGAGCAGGCATGTGGCGGTGATGGCCGAAGTAGGATTCTAGCGACCGCTTCACGAGATCATAAGCGTCTTCCCGGGTGAGATAGGGATGCTTCCCCGGCCGATCGGTTCGCGCACGCGCGCCACGGAGGATCAACCCCTTGCCGCGATCGTCGAACATCTGAGCCGTGCTCGTCCAGAGACGATGCCCGTCAAGGTCCCAATAGAAGCCGATGCCGAGATAGCTTGTCGTCCAATCGGCTGACTGGGGAAGCCGCCAGGGCACCCTGCCTGCCTTGTAGAACAAGCCGTTGAGCAGGTTCCAGGCGCGGGTCGCCGGATCCTGCACCCTTCTCTCAGTCCCCTTCAACTTCCGGGACAGCTTGAAATCATCGTCCCATGTCGAAGGCCATACCACCTGGCTTGGTACCGCAAGCCCAAGGGAGCGTGCCTTGAGCAGGTCGCGGAAGTTCAGCTCGGCCCGTGCTTCCGGCTCGTCGGCCGCCCCATCGTCGTCGTTGTCTTCCTCGGACTGTCCTCCACGCGCATTCACGACCTTCTCGATGATGGGCTTGGGCAGGGCGTACAGGATCACGTCCGGGCGGGAGCTGCCCTCAAGCAGGACGCGGGCCTGATCTGCGAGTAGATCCACGCCTTCACGCACCGCCTCGGCATGCTTCCGGATGTTGGCGATGCGCTTCACGTCGGACGCGAGGATCGTCGACTTCCCGCCCTCCGCGACTTCGAACCGACAGCGGAAAGGGTTGTCGTTGCCCAGCCCAGGGAACGACGGTGCCAGGTTGCCTAGCCGATCGCCCGCCCCTTCGATGCCGACCATCGCGCGTTCCAGATAGCCGGCGACTCCCTCCACCGTTTCGCTGGTACCCACGACGCCGACCCTGACCACGTCTCCTGTCTTGGGCTGCAGGGGACCGTGTCGGATCAGTCCGATCCGAGGATCGATGAACAGCCCGCCATCGCCGAACTCCAGGTTGGGCTCGGCGATGCAGCGAGTGGCGAACTTCATGCTGTCCTCCCTACTGCAAAGAGACCCTCATCGCCGTCCGTCCGCATCGCAGCAGCGTTAGGATCGTCCTTCGCCCAGGCGTCCTCGGGCACAGCCACGTCCATCTCGATGGCCTCGACCGGCTCGAAGCCCAATACGCGGTCGGGTCCCGGAGGCAGTGGCGGAGGCGCGCCGAACAGATCCGTCTCGGCCATGGGCGCAAGCGTTCCGCCGCTCAGGAGGAAGCGGAATAGAAAGAATTGACCTCTGATCGACCCGTTGCGGTCCAGTCGCTTCTTTCCTGCGAGGAGATCGGCGGCGAAGCGGTGCGGCTTGAAGCCGTCCTCGGTGAACACGAACGTGGGCGAGATCGACAGGAACCAAACGGAGCCGATCCGCTCGAACCTCGGCGAGAATGCATGGTGCCGGACGCTCCTCACCATCTCGACCTTCTTCTTGTCCATGTAGACCTGCACGACCATTGCCGAGGTCGGATCTTTCAGCGATCGATATTCATACCGACGCGGTGCGAACCGCTCGATGGCCCTGAAGAAGAAGGCGCGGGCGTTCTTCTCCCAAGCGAGATCGTTAGAGAACTGCTCGTCCATCGTTCGACGGAGCAATTCTATCATCACGATCTCATCGTCATGATCGTCGGTGTCCGACACCAGCTCGGTATCGACCGCATGGACCGTATCCGGATCCACGATCGCCTCCATCCCGGTGCCGCGCGGATCTCTGAAGGATACGAAGCGGCGGTCGCGGATTACCCAGTCGAAACGTCTCTCGTCGGTCGCAAGCAGATGAGGAACAGCCTGCCGCCCCGACGCGAAAGGCGATTCGCCGACGTAGATCTCTTCCGGCATGGCGATACGGATGAGATTGAGATGGGCTCGTTCCCCCGTCCTCATTGGCGGCACGAATACGCCCATCCTGCCGCGTCGGACCGAGAGCGCCGCAAGTCGGTCCATCGCTTCGGCGTCGAGACGATCCACGGCCTTGTCGAATTCCAGCAGGCGTTCGTTTCCAGCGACGCAGTCGGCCACCTCCTTCCAGTAGAAACTGTTGTCCGACAGTCGCAGAAGGACAAGCACCACGGGGAGGCTGCTCTGCCGCCAGTAGCCGACGTCCTCGGGCCTCATCAGATAGCGGAAGCCCCTTTCCGTTTCGCCATCATAGGCCCGATCGACGCGGGTCTTTACCTGCACCGCGACCGTACGACCGGTCATGCGCCCGGTAACGGGATTCCGAAACTCGATCGTGCCGTCGATGCCCGTCTCCAGACGCCCGCGCCCTTCGAAGATGTGGCCCAGTTCCAAGACCCGGGCCTTGACCTTGGTCTCGCCGAGCTCACCGTTCCGCTGATTGTCGGTGACCGTCTTCGACATGCCCATCTCCCGAACGTATCGCGATCATATGGTGAACGCAGGGCGCTGCGCAACGCATCTATGAAAGAACTGCCGATGAACCCACGTCCGAGTCGACGGATTGCAAAAGGTCGAAAGTCTCGAACTAAAGCGATAGGGTGATGCCTGAAGAGGCTGACAAGTCCGTAAGCGTCCGGTCTGACGCGTGTTGCTGGCGCGGCGTAGCTGCGCGAGGTGGTCGGCTCTCGGGAGTGTCCTTTCGCACTTCGTAAGGAGAGTGCGGATGGGGCGCATGGAGGTCATCACGCGGGTTGAGCGTCGCCGGCGGTATTCGGACGAGGAGCGCGCGGCGGTGCTGGCGCAGTGTGATGAGCCCGGCGCCACGGTGGTCGGCGTGTCGCGCCGGCTGGGCATCTCGGCCAGTCTCATCCACGGCTGGCGTAAGACGCGCCGAGAGGCGGAGCGCATCGCCAGCGAACCGTTACAGTTCATCCCCTACGGCGTGGTTGCGGACGCTGCTCCGCCCGAACCGGTCGTGGCGCTCGCAATGCCAGTCGAGCGCAAGAGCGCCGCACCTGCCCGCGAGGCCACGCCAGCCCCTGACGACCTGGTCCGCCCGCATCCGGGCGGCCGGCCGGGTGGCATCGACATCGACTTGGCCAGCGGCGTTCGCCTGTCGGTCGACAGCTACGTCAACGAGAAGGCGCTGGCGCGCGTGCTGCGGGCCTTGAGGGAAGCGTCGTGATCTCACTGGCGCCCGGTACCAAGGTCTATCTCGCCAGCAAGCCGGTCAGCATGCGGCTGGGCTTCGACGGGCTGGCGGCGCTGGTGCGGCCGCTGTTCGCGGTCGAGCCCTATGCCGGCCACGTCTTCCTGTTCCGCAGCCGGAGCGGCAGCTACCTCAAGGCGCTGCACTGGGACGGCACCGGCCTGTGCCTGTTCGCCAAGCGGCTGGAGCGGCACCGCTTCGTCTGGCCACCGCTGGTCGAGGGCGGCGTGGTGCTGACACCGGCACAGTTCGCGCTGCTCGTCGAGGCAATGGACTGGCGCCGCACCGTGGCCCCTCCGGCATCCCGCCTGCCGGTGCAGATGTAGGCGGGAAAGCCGCAGAAAAGCGTGCATTCCGCTTGGGTGCGAGTCGCCCGTCTGGTACACAGGACCATGTCGCCGGGCGGGATAGATATACCGGGAAACCCTGACGATGTGCGGGCGCTGCTCGCCGCCATGCAGGCCCGGCTCGCCGCCTCGGAACAGGCGCTGGAAGCCGAGCGCACCGCT
This sequence comes from Sphingomonas mangrovi, assembly GCF_047975845.1. Classification (NCBI taxonomy): domain Bacteria; kingdom Pseudomonadati; phylum Pseudomonadota; class Alphaproteobacteria; order Sphingomonadales; family Sphingomonadaceae; genus Sphingomonas; species Sphingomonas mangrovi. The sequence continues at coordinate 29,195 of NZ_JBIUCZ010000002.1, forward strand.
CATCAAACTACCCGCGAGCAGCTCGACACGGCGAAGAACGCGGTCAGGCTCACCACGCTCCAGATCGAGAAGCTCAAGGGGCAGCTCGCTCGGTTGCGCCGCATGAAGTTCGGCCAGTCGTCCGAGCAGCTGACGCTGCTCGCCGACCAGCTAGAGCTGACGCTGGAGGACCTGGAAGCCGAGCACGCCCATGCCACCTGCGTGGTCGAGGGCGATGTGTTGGCCGACACGCCCCAGGCACCCGGCCGCAAGCCCCGACGCGAACCGCTGCCCGCGCACCTGCCGCGTCAGGAGGTCATCCACCCCGCGCCGGGAGCGGACGGTTGCACCGCCTGCGGCGGCACGATGTCGACGCTGGGCGAGGACGTGACCGAGGTGCTGGAGTATGTGCCGGCCCGCTTCCAGGTTGTCCGCCATGTCCGCCCCAAGCTCGCCTGCCAGCGCTGCGACGCGATCTCGCAGGCGGCGGCACCGGCGCTGCCGGTTCCGCGCGGGCGAGCCGGGCCAGGACTGCTGGCGCATGTGGTCGTGTCCAAGTTCGCGGACCACCTGCCGCTTTACCGCCAATCGCAAATCTACGCCCGTGAGGGCGTCGACCTCAGCCGCTCGACGCTGGCCGACTGGCTGGGCCAGGTCAGCTGGCTGCTCCAGCCGCTGGTCGACCGCATTGCCGACCACGTGATGGCCAGCCCCAAGCTCCACGCCGACGATACGCCCGTCCCGGTGCTGGCGCCCGGCACCGGCAAGACCGCGACCGGGCGGTTATGGGTGTACCTGCGCGACAACCGGCGATGGCGGCCGAGCGACAAGCCCGCTGCATTGTTCCGCTACAGCCCCGACCGCAAGGGCGAGCACCCGCGCGAGCATCTGAAGGCGTTCACCGGCTTCCTGCAGGCCGATGCCTATGCCGGGTTCGAGCGGCTCTACGACCCGGACCGCAAGCCTGGCCCCATCACACCGGTCGCCTGCTGGGCGCATGCCCGGCGCAAGCTCCACGACGTCTTCCAGGCCGACCCAAGCTCGGTTGCGGCCGAGGGGCTGCGCATGATCCGCGACCTGTACGAGGTCGAGCGCGGCATTGTGCAGGACCCGCATGACGACCGGCGCAAGGCACGCAAGCTGTCAAAGCTGACTGCGCTCGACTTCTTCGCCTGGGCCGACAATGTGCTGGGTCAGGTGTCGGCGCGGACGCCGCTGGCGGAGGCGCTGCGCTATGCGGTCCGGCTCAAGCCGGCGCTGCTCGCCTACACCGGAGATGGCCGGCTCGAGATCGACAACAATCTCGCCGAGAACGCGCTGCGCGGCATCGCCGTCGGCAGGAAGAATTGGATGTTCGCCGGTGCCGACTGCGGCGGGGAGCGCGCTGCCGCCATGTACAGCCTGCTCGAAACCGCCAAGCTCAACGGCGTCAACCCGCAGCACTGGCTCGCTGACGTGCTCCACCGCGTCGGGCAAGGTCACCCGATCAACCGGCTTGACGAGTTGCTGCCGTGGAACTGGACGCAGGCGGCACCGGCGCAAATGCCTGAAGTGGTAGAAGGCGGCTGCTAGCCGGCGTCACATTTCGTTCTCGGGATCCCAGTCTCGGATGGATCGCGCGATGGGCATTCCGAGGCTTTGCCCGTCCAGCCATTCAACATTCCGCCCGTCCATGTTCCGCGCAGCTAACAGATTTGCGTGTGCGCCCATCATGGCGAGCAAGAGGGCCTGCACTTCGTCGACACCGCCAGCCCTGTGACCCTTGGCGCCCTCAGGCCAGTCAATCTCATATCGGCAGAAGAAGCTCCCACCATCCTCTTCCGGTCTCAGAAAACGGCACTCGGCATCGCGTCCATCAACTTTGAACGTGCGCCGCACAATCACCTGATCGACCACTCGCAGCTCCCCTCGTCGAGATCGTAGCGCCCTTTCCTGCGGCTGTAATTAAGCAGACTGCCGGCCGACCGCTTCCCCGCCCGACGGAGGTGACCGGACGCTTACACAAGTCCTTACCGATCATACCTTTACCAGCCCAGGCCTGACAAAACCCCGTCTATGCCTCTGGAGGCTCTAGCTAGGCACAGTAGAGCAGGACCGGTTTGGCGAGCATCGAATATCGTAGGAGCGAATTCAGCCTATGACATCATAGGCCACGGCAGGGCATCCGCTGTAGCGCTGATCGCCTTCACAGGCTTGGCCACGGCGTTCACGTACCGCAATTCAGCCAGCCCAAGAAAGGCTGCATCCGTCCATTTTTGACAATATAAAGTTGGGCGACGGTTTCGGTGAACTCGTGACCACGCCGCACGACCTTGCCGCTGTCGCGGACAAGGATGCTGATCCCTCCGCCGGCCCAGCGATCGTACGTGAAGAAGAGCGCCTGCGCGCCCACAGCCGGTTTCAACGCGACGATTACGCCGTCCCGCCTGACCGCGGCCCGATCGTCCGCCATCGACAGACGCGCCTTGCGATCAGATCCGCTCCGCCACGTGCAGCCGGTGCCCACGGCACCGGCACGCTCGGCGTCGGCGTAGCTCATAGGCTCCAACGGCAGCAACGATGCGGCCGAAGCCGTCTTCCTTGCGTCAACCGCCGTTGGCGGACACGCCAAGGCCATTGCCAGCACCACCGGCCAGATCGCGCGAGAACGCACCGTCACAACGGTTCGGATGGTTCCGCCGCATGGCCTCGAAGGCGTTGCCGGCCTCGCGGATGGGCCGCTCGCCATCAGAACGAGGCCTTCGCATTCTCGGGCGCCGCCGCCTCGACCGCCGCAGCCGTCTGAGCCTTGAGCTCGTCGCCATAGCGCGTGCCTTCCATCAGCTTGACCGAATACACCGAGTAGTCGCTTTCGGTCAGCAGATGCGGAAGCATCTTGTTCTGATAGGTCAGGCAGCTGCCTTCGCCCTTGGTGCAGTAGAGGCCATGCACCGGATCCTCCGCGGTCGGTCGACCGTACTTGGCGGCAACGCTGGCGGCGAACGCCGCCCGTTCCATGCGGTTCGTCGGCATCGTGTATTCGATCGAGGTGGCACGCGCACCTTCCCGGGTGGCGGTGTACCAGACCTCGACCTGCTCCCCCTGCGGTCCGCTCGCACGGGTGAACATGGGCACCCTGGTTTCGTCCACCTTCCCGGGTATACGCTCGGCGACGCGTCTGGAGACCACCGACGCCCAGGAGTCCTGGGTCGGATCGATCGCGGGAGGCGTGAAGCCTTGCGCCTTCAGTGCGGTCCGCGTCTCCTCCGGCGTCATACCCAGCTTCACGCCGGCGACGTCGAACGTGCTGACCGACGCCCAGCGCGGGCCGCCCGGAAGGAGGCGGTGGATCAGCTTCGCAGCAGGCGAGTCGGCACGCGCCTGCGCCGCGACGGGAGCGGCCGATCCCAGGGCCAGCATGAGCACGGTACCGTGCGCGACGGTGAAGGGCATCTTCATGGTCGTGTTCCTTCCTTCGCCGACGGCCCACGCCGGCAGCATTGACTGGGAATGTCCGGAGTTCAGCGCGGCATCGGCCGCCAGCCGTCGCTCTGCAGCTCGAATGGCATCGTCGCCTCCTTGGGCTCGGCCATGCGCGCCTGTTCCGCCGGTGGCATTACCGGGATCGGATCTACGCCGTGATAGGTGTAGGTGACCTGCGACACCCGACGACCGGCGAAGTCGGTCGGCTCGGTCCAGCGCACCACGTCGACCACCTCGCCCTTCGCCAGGCAGAACGACGGCACCGTCACGGCGCCCTTCGTCGCCCGGCGCGCGACGGCGCGGAAGTACGGCACGCCCTTGTCGGTCGGCGCATAGGCGATCAGCCGCTGGCGTTCGAACGGACGATCGCTGCCCTTCCACCTCGCCGGCTTCTCGACTTCCGTCCGCGTCACCAGCCCCACGCTGGCGGCAGCATCCAGCATCGCCATGGACCGACCGTCCGAACCGGGTCCCGCCAATCCGCGCTTCGGCGACGTGACGACCGGGAAGACCGCGTCGCCGGCCTCGCCCTCGACCTCGTACCGCATCACATCGATGGGATTGCAGAAGACGTCGCGGACAATGGGCTCGAGCGCGGCCGCGAACACCTCCTTGCTCGGGGCCTTGGTATCGCCGCACCCGCTCAAGCCGCCGGCAGCGGCGAGGAGCAGGACGACGGCGGACATGGACGTGGTTCTTGGCATGGGTGCTCCCTTGCGGTTCAGCGGACGACGAGGTTGAAGAAGGCGGCGACGTCGGAGGCGCCGCGCACGTGGCCGGCGTCAAAGGCGCGGGCGACACCGACCCTCAGCGTCGAGGAAGACGCCAGAGCGGTCGACCAGCCGAGTTCGAGGTCGAGCTCACGCGCGGTCGGTGACAAGTCGAAACTCCGTCGCTCCTCGACCAGCACGTTCGACATCAGATCGTACGCGACCGGCACCACCAGCGACGCCCGCGCCCGCTCGACGCGCAGCGGCGACGACAAGCCGAGGGTCGCTAGCCCACCGAGCAACGGCCGCGCACCCTCGACCGCGAAGGCGGTGCTGACGATGCGACCATCGAAGCGAAGCAAGCCATCGCCGTCGCGATCGACGCTGGTGCTGCCGGTGGTCGCCCGTGCGGTCAGCGCCACGCCTGCCAGGGTACGGCGTGCGACGACGGTGGCGAGCATGGTCCGGCCGCCACGCAGGCCCGACGCGGCCATGCCGCCGCCGAACCCCAGCACGCGGCCGTCTTCGGCGAGATCGGTCAGCTCCAGGCCGATGCCGATCGGCGTGGAAAAGGAGACGCCGCGCAGGTCCGCGCTGCGGTCGCGCGACGATCCTGACGAGAAGGACGCCGACCAGCCGCCGCCGCTCCACGACGACCACAGACCGACTGGCTGACCGACCACGCTACGCAGAGCGGAACCGGCGAGGGAGAAGCCGCTGCCGCCCACGGCCGTGTTCGCGCCGATCGTCACCGTCTGGCCCTGTGCAGGCGAGAAGCTGGCTATTGCGGGCCGGTTCGCCGTCGCAGCCTGCCACGGACCGACCATGTCCTGACCGGCAAGGCCCAGCCGCGCCTCGCTCGCCGACCAGCGGCGGGATGGCAACGGATCGATCGACCCGGTCATGCCGCCCGCCAACAGTCCCGAGGACCGTGTGCGGATGCCGGTCGGCGCCGTCATGGCGAAGTCGCGGCCGTAGCGGTCGAACACCGTCATGCTGCCGGCCGCCTTCGCGATCCTCGATGCCGTGGCGGATCCGCCGAAGGGCGCGGAGACGTCGAGCGAGGCGTAGCGGGCCAGCACCGCCTGAGCCGCTGCGAACGAGGATGCCGGCGCCTGTGCCTGCATCGCCTTCTCGACGTTGAGCAGGCCTGCGCCGTAGATCGGATCGACGCCGGGGGTGCCCAGATCGGTGGCGGTATCGAGCAGGATGCGGGCGATCGCCTTGCCGCCGAGCTGCGGCCAATACTGCTTGAGCAGCGCCGCCGCCCCGCCGACCGCGGGCGCCGCAAAGCTGTTGCCGGTGACGGTGGTGATGCTTCCGTCCTTGTCGACGACCTGCACGTCCACCCCCACCGCCGCGATCATGCGGTCGGCGAGCACGCCTGCGTTGCCGTTGGCCGGGCGCGGATTGCCGTTCGCATCCACTCCGATCGCGAACAGGAACCAGTCGGCATTCGCGCGGTCGCTGCCGACGAGGTTCTCGGCGAACTGGCCGGCGAAGCTGTCCTTGCCCGTCTCGTTCGCGACGGACTCGACCAGCAGCCGGTCGGCGGCGCGAAACGCATCCATCGCCGAGCGCTGTTCGGCCGCGACCTGCCCGCCGGCGAAGCCGTTCAGCGACACCACCGTCACGAACGCGCCCTTGGCGACGGACTCGCGCAGTGCCGGTGCGATCAGGCCCGCGTTCGGCTGCGTACCTTCGCGGATCGGCGTCGTGCTGCCCGCGGTCACGCCGTCCAGATCCGGTCCCGTCACCTTGAGCGCGAGAATGGTCGCGTCCGGTGCGAGCCCCTGCATGCCCGTGCCGTTGCGCGCCGCCGCGGCTATCGAGGCGACCCTGCTGCCGTGGCCATCGTTGTCGTCGATGGCGAAGGGCGGCACCGTCTCGCCCGGACAGGTGGCGCAGCGGGCGATGCGCTGCTCGAAGCCGGTGCTGTCCGAGGAGATGCGGCCGGCGAACTCGGGCGACGAGCGGGCGATGCCGCTGTCGATGATTGCGATCGTGACGCCCTTGCCGGTGATGCCGCGATCATAGGCATAGGCGGCCTTCGCGCTGACGACGGCGGCGGACGCCTTGTACTCGGCGCTGTCGGCAGCCGTCGGCGGCGGTGAAGGCGCGGGAGATGGCGCCGGTGTCGGGGTCGCAGGCGGGGTCGGCGCGGGCGTGCCGGTCGGCGGCGCGGTACCGCCGGGGCTGTTTACGCCACCGCCGCCTCCACCGCACCCGGCGAGGAGCAACGCGACCGTCGCCGCCGTCGAATTTCTGATGATGGCAAGCCGCCTGCTGCGGCAACCGTCGTATGCACCCACGCTCGAACCCCCGTTCGCGTCGGTGCCGACAGGCTGATCCCAGCCGGCGGCACCGCCCCATGTAGAAAACGAGGCGGTGCCGGCCCGAAAGCCGGGGATTCAGAACCTGCAGTAAGACAGGCGCGAGCGTCTTTAGGCCCCAAAAAGAGCCCTGGACATGCACGCCCGCTCCCCGGCCGAAACTAGTTCGGGCCGGGCGTTCGGCTACTTACTGACGAGGTTCTGACGCCTCGGTCCGCCTGATGGCGAACAGACCCGCTCTACGCGGAGAGTGTTAACACGATCAATCCGGCAAAGTTCGCGTGCGGATTCTTTTCGAACGTCATTCCCGCCTCGGCTTTATGCGGACGTCATTACCAGGTTCTGGTCAGCGATAAGACGTGCCACAAGGCTGTTGGAAGAGGCTTTAGCTACGGGGCTCATGCTGACCAAGTAAGAGAGGAGGCGGCACAGGCTCCCTGAGGACGCCGCATCGAACGCTCTCCTACCGGACGCCGGCGCTATGCCCGTGCCTGATCGCATGATAGCTTCGATCCAATCGTTGATCACGGAAGGACTCGTCATGAGCCTTGGGACCGCCCGCTCCGGCAAAGCCTCACTGCCTTCGGATGTCTCGACTTCCATGGCAATCCTGGAGAGCATGACGGGAAGCTCGGCTCAGGCGCGTATCCTCGCGTCGGGCGCCGCTTGGCCCGGGAGTTCGTATTTGGCGGCGGGAACCGCGCCACTCACCTCCGCGCAGGCGCGAGCAGCCACACCGGGATCGAGCGTCCGGATCGGCAACGTCGTCTATACCGCTTCAGCGCTTCTACAGCATTTCACGCAGATGAGAGCCCGGGACCAGGTGGAGGCTGCGATCGCCCGCTTAAACCTAGACCGAAATCAAGCTTCGCATGTGTTGTCGGCGTATGCCTATGTCTGGGCGCGCAATATGGCGCCGATGATCCCCCGCTTCTTCTGGAAGCTGCCCAACGCCGGTGATGCCAAGGGCGTCAACGAACGCTTCGCGCAGGCTCTCGGGCGGTACGAACGCGACAACCCCGGAACGGTGTTCCTGGCATCGCGCGGCGACCCGGCGGCGCAGCGGGCAGTGGAGATCGTGCTCGACCAGTCGCTATCCGGCGCCGTCGTGAATCCACCCATCCAGATCTCGGAGCGCACCTCGTCGGTGAGCCCCGCGCTCAGCGCCTCCAGTACGAGGGCGAGAGCCCTTCTCGGCATTCAATCGAACAGAAGCTGGGTCGCACATCATCTGGTGCCGTTCGCGTCCGTGGCTGCGTTGCCTCGGTCCGTGCAGCAGGCGATTGCCGCCTCGGGCTGACGTATGGACTCAACCGAGAACCTCATCGCGCTGCCGGCCAACCAAGCCGCCTACGTCGGCCCGCCCAACTCGGGCGTCCGACCGATGCACGGAGGCGCGCACCCGACCTACAACGCCGCCGTTTCCGCCGCTCTCGCTCCACTCGCCGCGCCAGGTGCCGCGCTCGGTGCCTCAGGCGTCAAAGCGACTCTAGCTTCGATCGCCATGCGGTTCAGACGCGAGCTGATACGTAATCGGGCGCTATGGCATCCACGGGTAGGCTGAAGAACATGACGAACCTCTGGAACATGGGTCCTTCAATCGCGGCGGGAGAGCGTCTCAACCGCCTCGTAGATCGCGATCCGCCCGCGTTCGCATGGGTCAACCGCGCGCAATACGCCGATGCCATCCAGGCTGGGGGCTCGGTACTCGACGAAGACGGTTTCGGCCTCGGTCAGGTCAGGGGCGTCGACCTCTCGTCGCTGCCTCGGCCCCGTCTACAATGCACTGAGCCCGATTTCGCGCCCGACCTCATCTTCTGGGGAGAGCTGTTCGCATCCGCTCGGCTGGTTGCGGCACTGGAGTTGGATGCGTCGTCAGTGCAGCTCATCGAGGTGGATTGCGACGAGTGTCCGCCGGCTGTGCAGGCCGCAGGCTACCGCCTGCTCAACCTGCTCACGTTCGCCAATCCCATGGACATCGAGCGATCGGAGCCTGCCGACTTCTTTCCGTTCAGGAACGGAGATGGCGAGGAGGATCACGTCTGGCTCTTCGAAGGCGCGGGACCGGGCGATCCTGCGCCGCACATTGTCTGGCGAGATGGCTTCACGCCTCCCGCATCCCTCTTTCGCGTTCCAGGCAGACCGTGGGCACTGGCGACGGAGAGCCTTGCCGACTTTGTGGCGGCAGGCGGCTTTCAGGACGTGGCGTTCTACGATCTTACGGCTCGCGATCGCCTGACCGAACGCGAATCCGGCGCGCTGCGATAATCTTGCCGGAAGGTAGCGGATCAATTTTCTGGGAGGTGCAATAGCACCTCCAGGATCGCCTTCCGCAGCTCCGCCACCTTCATTCCGGCGACAGCGCCCTCCCGCAGATCCTCGCGATCCGCGAGCGTGAGCACGGCCGCCGTCACCTCGTCCGAATGCCGCATGAGCACCACCAGCCCCGCGCCGCTGGGACCATTTTTCGCCTGTAACCAATTCTGCACCGTCCGCGTGTTCGCGCCGGTCAGTCTGGCGATATGCTTCACGTAGGTCGGAGTGGCGCCGAAATCCCGCCGCAGAGCGTCGGCGATCACGGAGGCGAAGGCCGCTTCGGTGTCGGCACCCGGATGGATGGGAAACTCCTTTCCACGTTCGACGCGAACTTTTCGGTCATTCCTCGAAAACGACATTCCGTCCTCCCATCGGTAGACGGAAGCGACTTGAACGAGTTCTATGAAGTGCTCGCGATAGATGTCGGGGAAGATGGTGCAGGCAGGAGCATCAGGACCGGTACGCGCCGCCCAGTATGTGCGGATGTCGACCGATCACCAGCGCTATTCGACAGAGAACCAGGCGGAGATCATCGCCGCCTACGCTGCACGGCGCAACTTCGAGATCATCCGAACGTACGCTGACGAGGGCCGCAGCGGGCTGAACATCGCCGGACGCGACTCGCTTCGCCGCCTGATCGCCGACGTTCAGGCCGGCAGCGCAGATTACGAAGCCGTGCTGGTCTACGACATCAGCCGTTGGGGCCGCTTCCAGGATGCCGACGAGAGCGCCTACTACGAGTTCATCTGCCGCGACCATGGCATCAACGTCCACTACTGCGCCGAGCAGTTCGACAACGACGGCAGCCTTCCGTCCAGCGTCATTAAGAGCATCAAGCGGGTGATGGCGGGCGAATACAGCCGCGAACTCTCCAGCAAGGTGTTCACGGGCCAGTGCCGTTTGATAACGCTGGGCTACCGGCAGGGCGGACCTGCCGGCTACGGCCTTCGCCGCTTCCTCGTCAACGAGGCCAACGAGCCGAAGGCGCCGCTCGCCCGGGGCGAACACAAAAGCCTTCAGACCGATCGCGTCATTCTCGTGCCGGGACCGGACGAGGAAGTGGAAACCGTCCGCCGCATCTATCGGCTGTTCGTCGTCGATCGCCGTTCCGAGCGGGAAATCGCCACCATCCTGAACGGCGAAGGCAAGCTCACCGACGCGGGCAAGTCGTGGTCCCGCGCAGTCGTCCGACAGATCCTCTGCAACGAGAAGTACATCGGCAACAACGTCTACAACCGCGTCTCCTTCAAGCTCAAGAAGAAGCGCATCGTGAATACGCCCGACATGTGGGTGCGGAGCGACGGGGCATTCGAGGCGATCGTCGATCCGGCATTGTTCGACGCCGCGCAAGTCATCCTCACGGAACGCGCGCGCCGGCTCACCGACGATGATCTCCTCCGCATGCTGGCCGATCTGCTCGGCTCCTACGGCACCCTGTCCGGGATGATCATCGACGAGGTCGAGGACATGCCGTCGTCGGCGGCCTACCGCAGCCGCTTCGGCAGCCTGCTGCGCGCCTATCAGCTGATCGGCTACCAGCCGGCCCGCGACTACCGCTACGTCGAGACGAACCGCCAGCTGCGGGTGATGCACCCGGACGTGGTGGCCAGAACCATCGCCGGGATAGAAGCCATCGGTGGCGAGGTCGTGGTGGACGAGACCACCGACCTCCTGGTCGTCAACCGCGAGGTGACGCTGGCCATCGTCATCTGCCGTTGCCAGTCGACACCCGCCGGCAGCCTGCGATGGCGCGTACGTCTCGATGCCGGTCTATGCCCGGACATCACCGTCGTAGTCAGGCTAGAACCCGACAACGCCACGGTCCGCGACCTTTACCTTCTGCCATGGATCGACGTCGGTGCCCGAGGCAAAGTTGGGATGGGCGAGGACAACGGCTTGGATCTCGACGCCTACCGCACCGACGACCTCGATCCTCTATACCATCTGCTGCGCCGTCATTCGCTGGAGCATGCCCTGTGACGGAGAGCCCGGCCGCCGCAACGCCCGAGATCGTCACGATCCCCATTACCTCGATCGAAGTCCTCAACCCTCGCAGCCGCAACAAGCGGATATTCGAGGAGATGGTCGAAAGCATTCGACTGATCGGCCTCAAGCGCCCGATCACCGTCCGGCGCGCACCGGGCAGAAATGGCTACGAACTGGTCTGCGGCCAGGGACGGATGGAGGCCTTCCTCCGGCTCGGCGAAACCCACATTCCTGCCATGGTGATCGACGCGACGCGTGAGGAATGCTTCGTGATGAGCCTCGTCGAGAACATGGCGCGTCGGAACCAGACGCCCTTGGAGCTCATCCGGGAAGTCGGTGCATTGCGCCAGCGGGGCTACACCAACACCGAGATCGCCGAGAAGATCGGCTTAAGTCCGGAATACGTATGGACGATCAACTTCCTTCTCGAGAAGGGCGAGGAGCGGTTGCTCAACGCGGTGGAGCGCGGCGTCATCCCCCACACCATCGCCACGGAGATCGCCCGCGCGAAGGACGGAGATGTGCAGAAGGCGCTGACCGAAGCCTATGAGAGCGGCGAGCTTCCCGGCGACCAGATCGTCGCCATCCGGCGGATCGTCGACGAGCGCAACATGATGGGCAAGGGCATCAAATCGATCCGACAAGGCGAGAAGCGAGGTCAGAGACCGACCGCTTCCGGGCTGATCCGCGCCTACCAGAAGGAGGTCGAACGGCAGAAGCTGCTCGTGCGGAAGGCCCGGCTCACACAGGACCGCCTGACCTTCATCGTGGGTGCCATGTCGAAGCTGCTGGCGGAGGATCACTTCGTGACCCTCCTGCGGGCGGAGCGATTGGCAAGCCTGCCGCAACCGATCGCCGAGCGATTGGGAGTGCCCGATGCGTGATGCAGCGATCGACGTCCGCATCTCGTTCGAACGTGAAGTCCTTCAGCTTCCGATCGCCGCGATCCTGCCACTCAGGCCGATGACGAAGCGCATCACCGATTCACGACGCTACGCTCGTATCGTCAGTTCCATCGGCGAGATAGGCGTGATCGAGCCCCTGATCGTGACCAGGGCGGACAAGGACGGTCGACACATGCTGCTCGACGGTCACCTCAGACTACACGCCCTTGAGACTCGTAATGCGGAAACCGCATCCTGCATCGTCTCGGACGACGACGAGGCCTTCACCTACAACAAGCGTGTCAACCGGCTCGCCACAGTGCAGGAGCACTACATGATCGCCCGCGCCATCGACCGCGGCGTGCCAGCGGCCATGATCGCTGCGGCGCTCGGTCTCGACGAAAAGGTGGTCATCCGCCGGCGCAACCTGCTGGATGGCATAGCTGCCGATGCGGTCGAGATCCTCAAGGACAGATCGGTCAACCCACATATCTTCGATACCTTGCGTCGGATGAAGGACTATCGGCAGGTGGAGACGGCCGAACTGATGGCATCGATGAACAACTTCACCCTCAGCTACGCCAAGGCGATCCTCGCAGCGACCCGGCAGGACGATCTGGTCAAGCCCGACCGGCCCAAGGTCATAGCCGGTGTCACGCCCGAGCAGATGGCCAGAATGGAACGTGAACTCGAGAAGCTGAGCAAGGATTATCGCGGTATCGAAGCGACGTTCGGTGACGACGTCCTGCAACTCGTCCTTGCCTCACGCTACCTCGGACGACTGATCGGCAACGCCAACATTGCCGCGTATCTGGAGTCGCGGCATCCCGAGATCCTCGGCGAATTTCGCACGATCGTAGCGGCGACGTCGCTGGACCCGTCCTAGCTTTCCACGGCAGCATCGCCTCAGGGCAACCGCGTCGAACTGCTGTGCGCCGGCCACATAGCCGATGTTCCTCGAGGACCGGAACGACGCGCTCGCATTCGCCGTCTAGTGCGGGTGTCTACCGACATCACTATCGTGGAGGCCGCCTTGATCAGCTTGCTGACGGAGGTGTGTTCGTCTGCTGTCCCAGGACGAACATCCCACCCTGCATGACAAGCTCACCACTCGACGAAGCACGGTCGATCTCGCCTTCGATAACTTCGCGAACCGCCGCACTGGTGGCCTTGATGCCGAACGCCCTCGATACCGCCTGCAGGATCTGATCTCGGGTCGCGCCCAGGTTGACCCGCACGACTTCGACGATCGCAACCGCGATCTCCGCCGGCGGAAGTCGATCGGCACGACGCAGCGTCGACGAGGCCGTGGCGCTCCGGTCACGGACGACCACAGCGCCTCCGATGGACGACAGGAACGAGCCTGTACGCTCCACATCACCCGCTCCGATCGCCGCTTGTACAGCAGCGGCGATCGCCTGCTGGATGCGCCCACCCGCACGCTTCAAGCCCCATGCCGACCGAATCCGTTCCACGACCTCATCGATGTGGACTGGTCCCTCGACGCGCACCGCCTCCTCGACCAGCGCTGCCAACGTCCCGGTCGGCACCTCGTGCAGTTCCATCACGGCATGGGGAGGTCTGCTCAGCGCCGCCTCCACGTACAGGTTCGAGCGCGCGAAACCCACGGGTTCGTCCGCGCGGGCGAGCCCGATCTCCGTCCCATCCTCACGTTCGACGCTAAGGATCTCCAGCGGCACCGCCCGGAAATCGCGCTTGCTCGCCTCTGCATCCTGCTCCGCCTTGGCCGCTTCGATCCGGGCGACGATCAGGTCGAGCTGCTCGTTCGGCCGCTGGAACCAATCGGTGCTCCAGACGCGATGGATGGTCCAGCCATGGCTCTCCAGCACGGATTGCCGAAGCCGATCGCGGTCGCGCGCGGAACGTGCGTCGTGATAGGACGCGCCGTCGCATTCGATGCCGAGTAGATACCTGCCCGGCCGTTCTGCGTCCGCTACGGCAAGGTCGATAAAGAATCCGGCGAGGCCCACCTGCCTGTGGACCTGGTAGCCACGTGACTGCAGCGCCTTTGCGACCTGCTCTTCGAACACGCTGTCGTGGTCGCGACCCGTGCTCTCGGCCATGGTCATCCGGCCGGTGCGGGCGAAGTGCAGGAAGAGGCGGAAGGCGAAGACGCCCTTGCGGGTCTGAGCGAAGTCCGGATCGATGTCCTCGTCGGTCATCGAAGCAAAGACCTCGCACCGCTGCTTGGCGCGGCTGATCAGGACGTTCAGGCGGCGTTCGCCCCCCTCCGATCCCAGCGGCCCGAAGCGCATCGGCACCCGTCCGCCTGGCGTCGTCGGCCCGTATCCTACCGAGATGAGGATGACGTCCCGCTCGTCGCCCTGCACGTTCTCCAGGTTCTTGACGAAGAACGGCTCGGCATGATGCGCCTGGAAGAACGCCTCGGTCTCGGGCGGCAACGCCCGGCGCAGCACCTCCAGCTGATCCAGGATGGCGCGTCGCTGCGCCGCCGAGAATGCAGCGACACCGAGCGACAGCTCCGGATGCTGCCTGGCATGCGCCACGATGGCCTGGGCCACGATTCTCGCCTCGACCTGGTTCGTACGGGTGCCACCTGCGTCGAACAGACCCTGCGGGATGTGGTGAAAACGCAGGCCCATGCCCGCCTCGGCGGTGTACGGGCTCGGAACGATGAAGAGCTTGCTCTCGTAGAACTGCCGGTTACTGACCGCGATCAGCGACTGGTGACGGCTTCGGTAATGCCAGCGCAGCATCCGCATCGGCAGGCCCCGCGCCGTGAACAACCCCAGGATGCTCTCGATGTCGCCCACCCGGCCGCCATCGTCGTCCTCCGTCTCGTCGCCGTTCCCGGTCATCTTCGAGAAGAAGGCGGTAGGCGGCAGCTGCTTCGGATCGCCGACCACGACCACCTGCTTGGCGCGCGCGACGGCGCCAAGCGCGTCGACCGGCTGGATCTGGCTCGCCTCGTCCATGACAAGTAGATCGAATTCGAAGGCGCCGGGTGCCAGGAACTGCGCCACCGATAGCGGGCTCATCATGAAGACGGGCTTTAGCGCCTGCACGGCGGGTCCCGCCTTCTCCATCAGCCTGCGGATCGGCATGTGCCCGCGCTTCTTCTGCATCTCGGCACGCAACGTGCCGAGCGGCCCCACGGCACCGCCGTCGCGTGACGGGACGCGACCGTGGTGCGCGCGCACCACCTCGACGCTGGCGGACGCGATGCGCTGCCGGTCGAGGTCCGCGAACTCGCGCGCGAGCCTACCGTGGAGCGTACCATCGAAGCGACCGATCTCTGGATCCCGTCGGACCAGATCGGCATGCACGGCCTCGAAGTACGCCATCTCGAACGCAGGGATGACCGCAACCGTCCGGAGTCGGCCGTCCTCCAGTCGGGCGACGATGTCGGCGCAGCCCAGCACGCGAGCCCGATCGGCGCGATCGCGGTATGCGACCCAGTTCGACAACTGCTCCCCGCCGCTCGACCACTCACCGATGCGCTCACGCAGCAACGTGAAGGAAGCGGCCCGCGCATCCGCCGCCCCGAGTCCGGCGGACACGTCCATGCGAAGGTCGCCCAGGAGACATTCGAGATCGCTCGCAAAGGCCGCGTCGTCGCGTTCGAGGACCCCGGCATCCCGTGCCAGCGCCTTGCGGTCCGCTATCCGCGAGGCAAGCAGACGGATGTCCCGGTTGCCGTCGATCCATGTCGAGACGGTGCGAAGCGCCGCCCAGTCCGACGCCTCGCCACGCCACTCTTCGCCAAAGACCTCGGCACCCAAGGGTGCACCGACCAACAGCACCGTCGCCAGTCGCTGACCCTCCGCGAGGTCACCCAACGCCGCCAGACGGATCGACAGATCCGCAGGAACCTCGGCGGCGATGGCGGCCGTCGCACGATCGGCATGGTGAAACTCCGCGATCACATCGATCAGAGGCGACGTGTCGGCACGCATAGCCGTGGGTGCATGTCCGAACAGCAGGTCGCGGGACGGAAGCTCGTCCCACAGGAGCTCGACGAGCGGCAAAACCTCGTTCAGCAGCGCATCCACGCGGATCATTCGGGCCGAGATCACGTCCCTGTCCGGACGGTTGGCGGCTACGATGCGCGGTTCGGCACCCAACCCCTTCAGCGACCGCATCCATTCGACGAGTGTAGTGAGCGACGTCGACGAACTGCGGTCGCCACGCCAATCGCCACCGAAGGCGCTACGGCCAAAGGCCTCGTCATTCTCGATGACGCGCTTGGCGGCCTGCCCCTGAGCGAGGGCGTCGAGCTGGGCGAGGGTCATATCGAGCGGCTGGCTCGGGTCTGAAAGGACGGTCCGTACGAGGCGGTTCGCCTTGCGCCACTCCCCGCTCAGGAACCTGAACACGCCGGTGCCGTGGGAGGCGAGCGTCGCACGCGTAGCCGCGAGATCCATCGACCAGGCCGCGTCGGACAATCCCGTCCCGATCACCGCACGAGCGCCCTCGAGACGCTCGACGGCCTGCGTCAGATCGGCGGCCCGCTCCACCCCGCTGTCCCATAGATCGGCCGCGAAGGCTTCCGGGCTGGCGTCCGGAGCCGCCACCACCCGCTCGCCGATGGCCAGGAGGCGCCGGACATCCACGAAGGTGCCCGGCGGCTCGCGCCCCATGGACCGCGCGAGCCCCTCGGCCTCGTCCCGCAGGCGGGGCAGCCTGTCCGACAGTTCGGAAAGGCGCCGGAAGGCGTCGGGCGAGAACGACGCGGGTAGCCGCGCCAGCGTAGCGCGATGACCCTCCACGTCGGTCTTCCATGCCGCTTCGACGAAGTGCGGCGCCAGCTTCTCCCTCAGCAGCGCATGCCGCTCACCTTCGTGGAGAAGCGAGACGATCTCAGCGAAGCGCTCGTCCCACGCCGTCGATCCGAGGGCATCTGGCGCGAGCGTAGGTGCTCCTTCCAGGCGTGCAGCCAGCCGGATCAGGTCGCCGATGGCGGCAGAACCGGTCGGCGGCTCCTGCTCCATCTTGGTGGCGAGCACCGTCGCATCGGCCTCCAGGCGCTCCAGCCGCGGCTCCAACGCCGCGAAGCGGGCGAGGAAGCGCTCGGTCTCCATCGGAGTGACGCCCGCCAGCCCAACGCCCCGCCAGACGTGATCGTCCGGGCGCCCGATCGCCTCGACCCTTTCGACAAGCTCCGAGAGGACGCCGTGCCGCTCCGCATACGCATCCATGGACCATGATGCGGGCGCTTCCAACGCCACGTCGTTCGGCTGTTCGCCATCCAGACGGAGCCTGACCAACTGCCCGATGACCTGGTACGGCGTAAGGCCGCTGTCGGGGTGCGGTCGGTGCATTCGCGCGGCGTGATCGTTCAGGCGGTCACGAGCGTCGGTCAACCGCGCGTGCAGGGTCCCGGGGTCGCCTCCCTTAGGCGCACCGAGCTCCCACGTCCGGCGCAACTCATCGAGCAGAGCGCGCTTGTTAGCCTTGTTGCTGTGCAGTTCGAGACATGCGTCTCCCACGCCCGTGGCGTCGAGCCGCCGCTTGACGACCTCGAGCGCCGCCATCTTCTCGGCGACGAAGAGGACCGTCCTGCCGTCGGCGACGGCGGCGGCGACGATGTTCGCGATCGTCTGGCTCTTGCCGGTACCGGGAGGGCCCTGGATCACCATGTCGCGCCCGCGACGGACCTCGTGCACCGCGAGCGCCTGGCTGCTGTCGCTGTCGACGATGTGCAGCATGTCGGCCGGTGGAATGAAGGGATCGATCCTGGCATCCTCGGGTATCATTCCCTCGGCGCCGTCGAACCCGTCTGCGAGCAGTCCGCGGATCAACGGACGTTCGCTGATGCGCATCTCCCGCGGCCAGTTCGCCGGGTCCAGATCACGGTACATCAGGAACTTGGCGAAGGAGAAGAACCCGAGCGCGATGTCGTCGTGATGCACCGTCCAATCGGATTTCGCTTCTATCGCATCGGCGACCTCGTCCATGTAGCCGATGGGATCCAAGCCCTCACTCGGCTCGAATGCCGGCAGACGGATGCCGTGAACGCGGTCGAGGTAGGCCTCGAGAGAGAGGTTGGAAGCGAATTCCTCGGGTCGGGCGCGCAGCTTGAACTTCTCGCCGGCGTTTCCGCGTTCCAGCGAGACGGGTACGAGCAGCAGCGGCGCGAAGCGGACGTTCGCCGCATTCGCGGGATCGATCCATCTCAGCGCCCCCAAGGTCAGGTACAGGATGTTGACGCCCTGCTCCTCCTCCAGCGTGCGCGCGTCGAAATAGAGTTCGAGCAGGCGCTTCTGCAGCCCTTTCGGCGTCAACCGGGTCTGGAGCCGGGTGTCGGCATGCCGGCTGAACACGCCGCGATCGTCCGCAACGTCGTCCTCCGGCTGGGCGAGATCGACGATCTCGTCCATCTCGACCTCGGAGCTCTCGATCTCATCGCCCTGTCGCGCCGCCTTGCCGGCGACGAAGGTGAAAACCTTGCCCTCGCGGACCAAGAGGCGGAACACCTCGGAACTCCGCTCGTCGACAACCTCGATCGATCGTGCACTCTTCGACGAGCGCGGCATGTTGAGCAACCGGTTGCGGGCGGACAGGTCGAGAAGCTCCATCCGGGCACGGTCGAGCTTCTCCGCGATCGGAAGATCGCTCTGGAATACCGACGTGGTTTCGATATCGGCTTGCGGAATCGAACTGGTGGCCATCGATCTCTCCCCCTTGCGTCATCCTGCTGAGCAGTTCGAAGCAAGTCCAGACGATCGGACGCAAAAAACGAACCGGATGCGCGATGGATTTCGAAATGGCTCAACGGCATTGGACCGGCGCATCTCATCGGTCGGCGCCGGGGCGGAAGAGCCCCATCCGGCGCCGAAAGCGGTCCGGTACCCTCCCACGCAACCCCAAGCCATTGACCACGATCTTCGCGAGGCTGTCCAGCAGTCGCCGGTGATACTCGTCGAAGGCACTCGGTTCTGTATCGATCTCACACGGCGTGCCTAGCGCAGCGCCGCTCGCGCCTCGGCGGGCACCGGTGCTGGGTTCTTCCCGAAGCGCAGCTTTCCCACCAGCTTTCCAGCGCTATCCGGCGATGGTGAAGGAATGCCAAAACCCACTGCTACGTCGACACCGCAACGCTTAACCGGACTGCTCGTCGTCTCTCAATCGATCGGCGACGTAGCCCGCCGTGATCCCTTCGCCGTATGGATGGACGACCACATAGGCTTCGTTCTTCAGTTCCAGACCGACGAGCCTGCTGCGTCGGCTGAACACCATCGTGCTCACGAGGTCGTGCAGCGCTCCCATGATCTTCATGCGCGCCGCAAGCCGCTCACTCTCGTCGTCGGACGTCATCCCGCCACGCAGCAGTTCGATCCGACGGGCGTGCTCGGCAGGCGGGACCGCGCCTCGTGCCGCAACGAGCTGGTTCCGGAGAAGAGCGATCGCCGCCTCCTCCGCGTCGGCCTCGGCAACGAGCCTGTGGTAGAGCGCCCTGGGCTCGGGCCGCTTGGATTCACTGGCCAGTTCCATCGCGTTGTCCGCCCGTTCGCGCGCCCTCGCGAGAACGCGTGAACGATCCGCGATCTCGATCTCGATCCGGCGCGCTTCGGCAGGAGCCTCGAAATGCCTGTCCTGGATCGCCTGAGCAAGAACGGCATCCAGAACGCAGCGCTCGACGATCTCGTAGTTGAAGTGGTTGAGGTTCCTGCAGCCTCTGCCACGCTGGTAGGCATCGCACACGAGGTAGTCCTCCCGCACGACGTCGCCGTTGGCTCTGACCTTCGCGCCCTTCGCCCTGAAGGTCATCCGGGCACCGCACTCGCACTTCGCCAGGCCGCCGAACAGGTTCGGCAGGCGCCGCCCACGTCCCATGACGATCCGAGATCGCCCCGCCATGCTGGCCAGCGCACGGGCCCGAAGGTCGGCGTCGATGATCGGCGGATAGTAGTCGGGGATGGGATCGCCGTCCGCCGTGCGCGTGCCGCCCTTCGGCTTCTTACCCGGCTGGAACTCGCCAAGGACCGCGGGGGACGAGAGGATCTTCTGAATATAGCTGGCGTGCCACCCGTTCGCACGGCCGAACGGCGCGACGCCTTCGAGGTTCAGATTGCGTGCGATAAGGTTCTTGCCCAGACCAGCGGCCGTCCATTCGAAGATGCGCCGCACGGTTTCGGCCCGGTCCTTGATGACGACGAATGCCGGTGGCGATCCCTCCACCGTCAACCAGCCCGGTGCACGACGGGTCATCACAGTGCGATCACCCTGCCGAAGACGTTCTCGCTTCTCGGCCCATGCAGCACCCACCCGGTCGCTCTTGTGCACCGACTCGAGATTGCCGACACCGGCCTTCACCGCGACCTCGATCACGGCGACCATGTCCATGTTGTCGGCGTCGTACTGCCGACCGTCCTCGACCGTGCAGATCACGACGCCGAGTTCGGTGATCCGCAGCACCCAGGAGACCACCGCCCGCACGTTCTGGCGGGACAGACGATCCAGCTTCTCGACAAGAAGAACGATGCCGGACGGGTGCAGGCCTGCTTCCATGTCGGCGATGAACTTGGACAGCCCGCCTTGGAGCGAGTTCTGTCCCCGGAACGCGCTGACCCCATCGTCCACGATCATGTCGACGACGTTCCAGCCTCTGACGGCGGCATAGCGCCGACACTCGCCCTCCTGGCGCTTCAGCGTGCTGCCCTTGCCCTGCTCGGCCGACGACCAGCGCACGTAGATAACGACGTCCATACCTCAATATGGAGCGGTGTAGCCTAATTTACTATTAGCAGGTTGTGCCCGCCCGCCGCCGCGATCTCCAGCGCGCGCTTGGCGGTCTCCTGCCCCTTTACCCGGCGCAGGTCGGGTCCAAGCACCGCTTCTTCCGCCTCCCCGGGTACCGGGTCGGGCAGCAGCTGCGTGCCCTTGAGGTGGTTGAGCAGCGCGATCAGATCGGGTGCGGCGACGATCCCGCCCCCCGCCCACGCCGCCTCTGCGCCCTGCGATGCCGGACAGATCAGCCCGAGTCCGCGCTCGGAGGCGTGGAGCGCCGCAAGCAGCACACCGGGCGTGGCGGCGATGCGCCCGTCGAGTCCGAGTTCGCCGACGACGAGATATTCGGAAAGCGTCTCGGCATCGACCGCGCCCATCGCCGCGAGCAGCCCCAGCGCGATCGGCAGGTCGTAGTGCGATCCTTCCTTGGGCAGGTCGGCGGGCGAGAGGTTGACGGTGATTCGCTTGGGCGGCAGCGAAAGGCCGATGGCAGCGATGGCGGCGCGTACCCGCTCGCGACTCTCCCCCACCGCCTTGTCCGCGAGCCCAACCACGACGAATGCAGGCAGGCCGGGCGCCAGCTGCACCTGCGCCTCCACCGCGCGCGTCTCGAGCCCCAGATACGCCGCCGTCGATACGATCGCGACCATGCCTGCCCCCTGTCCCCGCCGCTCTGCATAGCCGGTTTCGGGCCGAGGGGAACAGCGCACGTGTCTTGCGCCGGCAACACACAAGCCCCACATCGCCGTCATGGGCTCTGCGCTTCCCCACGGTACAGCCGCGTTGACTTGGAAGGGCGGCTTGCCTATGGGCTGCGGGCACATGGCCGCCGTTCCGGGCGGCTTTTTCCGTTATTGTAGACGTTCGATATCCCGGGGAATGAGTGATGAAGCGGACCTTTCAGCCGAGCAACCTGGTGCGCACGCGTCGCCACGGCTTCCGGACTCGCATGGCGACGCCGGGCGGCCGCAAGGTGATTCGCGCCCGTCGCAACCGCGGCCGCAAGAAGCTGTCGGCCTGACCCGCCTTACCCGTCGCAGCGAGTATCTCGCCGCGAACGGGGGCAAGCGCGCGCCGATGCCGGGCTTCGTGCTGCTGGTACGCGCGCGCGACGATGCCGATCCGACGATGCGGATCGGCATCACCGTATCCAAGAAGGTCGGCAACGCCGTCGCCCGCAACCGGGTGAAGCGGCGCTTCCGTGCGCTCGCGCGCGAGGTGCTGCCCGAGGCGGGAATCGCCGGTGCGGACCACGTGCTGATCGGCCGCACCGCCGCGATCGAGCGCCCGTACGAGGCGCTGAAGACCGAGCTCGCCAAGGCGCTGCGCAAGGTGACGCGGTGAGCCCCCCAGCTCTCCCCTCCCGTTCCGGCCTGCCGCGGTGATCGCGCGGCTGCTGATCCTGATCGCGCGCGGCTGGCAGCTGGGTCCTTCGGTTATCCTGCCGCCCAGCTGCCGCTTCAGCCCCAGCTGTTCGGCCTATGCAATCGAGGCGCTTGGCCGCTATGGCGCGCTCAAGGGCAGCTGGCTTGCAGCGCGACGGATCGCGCGCTGTCATCCGTGGGGCGGCCACGGCCACGATCCGGTCCCATGACCGAGCACACAGGGATTAGTCGGTGAAGAACGACCAGAAGAACTTCGTCCTCTTCGCGGTTCTGGCCGCGGTGATCCTGTTCGGGTGGCAACCGCTCGCCAGCTATTTCTTCCCGGCGGCCAATCCGCCCGCGACCAAGATCGTCGACGGCAAGAGCCAGCCCGTCGCCAACCCGGGCGCCGATCCCACCGCCGATTCTCCGGCGGCCACGCGCGACCGTCGGCTCGTGCTGCGCGAAACGCCGCGTGTGCTGATCGACACCCCGCGGCTGAAGGGCTCGATCAACCTCAAGGGCGCGCGCATCGACGATCTGGTGCTCACCCGCCACAACGAGACGATCGCGAAGAACAGCGATCCGATCCGCATCCTGTCGCCCTCGGGCACGGGCGACGCTTATTTCGCAACCTTCGGCTGGTCGGGCAACGGCGTGCAGGCGCCGGGTGCCGACACCGTCTGGCAGGCGAACGGCACGCGCCTGACCCCCGCCACGCCCGTTACGCTCACCACCCAGGTCGGCGGCCAGCGCTACGCGATCCAGATCGCGGTCGACGACGGCTACATGTTCACCGTCCGCCAGACGCTGGGCAACGGCGGCCCGCAGCCGGTACAGGCGGCGACCTACGGGCTGCTATCTCGCAGCGGAGCAGGAGCCGATCACGACACGTGGACGATCCATTCGGGTCCGATCGGCGTGTTTGGGAACGGCGTGAATTACGATATGGAGTATGCAAACTTGGACGGCGAGCGTCCGGGTTTCTTTTCTCGCCTTTTTGGAACCACAGCCCAGGCCGGGGAAAACTACTTCAACTCGACCGGCAGCTGGCTTGGCTTTACCGACAAGTATTGGCTCACTGCCCTGATTCCGGATCAGGGAACGGCGGTTAAGGCTGGCTTCCGCAAGCCATCTTCCAACTACCAAGCAGACTTCCAGCCAGCACAACCGCGCGAAGTGAAATCGGGGCAGCAGATCGTCTCGACGGCGCGCTTCTTCGCCGGCGCCAAGGAAGTCGACCTGCTCGACCGTTACGAGGATGCCGGCATCACCCAGTTCGGCAACGCGATCGACTGGGGCTGGTTCGGCATCGTCGAGAAGCCGATCTTCGCCTATCTCGACTGGCTGTTCCGCATGGTCCAGAACTTCGGCGTCGCGATCATCCTGCTGACGCTGACGATCCGCCTGCTGATGTTCCCGATCGCGCAGCGCCAGTTCGCGTCGATGGCCGCGATGCGCGCGCTCCAGCCCAAGCTGAAGGTGCTGCAGGAGCGCTACAAGGACGACAAGCCGCGTCTCCAGCAGGAGATGATGGGGCTGTACAAGCAGGAGAAGGTGAACCCGGTCGCGGGCTGCCTGCCGACGCTGCTCCAGATCCCGGTGTTCTACGCGCTCTACAAGGTGCTGATGCTCACCATTGAAATGCGCCATCAGCCGTTCGTCGGCTGGATCAAGGACCTGTCGGCACCCGATCCGATGACGCCGGTCAACCTCTTCGGCCTGCTGCCGTTCACCCCGCCGGGCTTCCTGGCGATCGGCGTGATCCCGATCCTGCTGGGCGTCTCGATGTACTTCCAGTTCCGGCTCAACCCGCAGGCGATGGACCCGGCGCAGAAGCAGGTGTTCGGCCTGATGCCGTGGGTGATGATGTTCATCATGGCGCCGTTCGCGGTCGGCCTGCAGGTCTACTGGATCACCTCCAACCTGCTCACGGTGGCGCAGCAGCAGTTGCTCTATTCCCGCCACCCGGGCCTCAAGGCGTCGGCCGCGAAGTGAGCGACGTCACCGCCCCGATCGAGGCGATCGACGCGGAAGCGATCGAGGCGGCGCGCAAGCTGTTCGCCGGGCCGATCGCCTTCCTGCGCTCGGCCCCCGCGCTCCAGCACCTGCCCGACCCGGCGGTGCCGGAGATCGCGTTCGCCGGCCGCTCCAACGTCGGCAAGTCGTCGCTGCTGAACGCGCTCACCGGCCGCAACAGCCTGGCGCGCACCTCGGTGACGCCGGGCCGCACGCAGGAGCTGAACTTCTTCGACGTGGGCGATCCGCTGCGCTTCCGTCTGGTCGACATGCCGGGCTACGGCTTCGCCAAGGCGCCCAAGGACGTGGTCCGCAAGTGGCGCTATCTGGTGAACGACTTCCTGCGCGGGCGCGTGGTGCTCAAGCGGACGCTGGTGCTGATCGACTCGCGCCACGGCGTCAAGGACGTCGACCGCGAGATGCTGGAGATGCTCGACAAGGCGGCGGTCAGCTATCGCATGGTCCTGACCAAGGCCGACAAGATCAAGGCGAGCGAACTCGCCGCCGTCCACGCCGCGACCGTCGCGGAGGCCCGCAAGCGTCCCGCCGCCCATCCGGAAGTGCTCGCCACGTCGAGCGAAAAGGGCATGGGCATCCCCGAACTGCGCGCGGCGGTGGTCGAGGCGATCGGCTGATCGACCTCGGGTAGAGCGCGACCGCGGAGAGGCTCAGCCGCCCTCCCCGCCGCGGCTCACGAACCAGCCGAGCCCGCCGCCGACCGCCGCCACCGACAGCACGCACGCGATCGCCATCAGCAGCCCGTCGCGTACCAGCAGCGCGAGGCCGAACGCCAGGATCGCGAGCATCGGCAGCGTGCTCGCGAACGGCAGCAGTTCGAGCGGCGGGACGGTCGCGCAGAGCACCAGGATCGCGGCGGCGGCGACGCGGATCATCGGCCCCTTGGTGAGCGCCGGCAGTCGGCCGTGGAACCAGCGGTCCAGCCACGCGCCGAACGGCCGCATCTTGTCCGCCGCCGCCACCAGCTTCCTGCCCTCCAGCCCGCGTTTCGCGAGGAAGCCCGGCAGCCAAAGGTCCTCGCGCCCGAGCAGCAGCTGGACCGCGAGCAGCGCCAGCACCAGAGCCAGCGTCGTCGGCAGCCCTGGGATGCCGCCGATCGGCGACATCTCGATCAGCGGCAGGACGATGAAGAAGGGGCCGTAGGCGCGATGCCCCAGCGCCTCCAGCGCCGACCCCAGCTTCGCCTCGTCGTCACCCGCCTTCTCGCCCAGTTCCTTCAGCCGGTCGAGCACGTCGCAGACGCTCTTCGGGTCGCTGTCTTCGGAATCGTCGGCCATCGTTACGCGAACGGAATTGGCGCGCACCGGTTCCGCTCCGCCGCGTTGCGCGCTAGACCGCGGCCATGCTCAAGCTCATCCTCGGCAACAAGGCCTATTCCTCCTGGTCGCTGCGCGGCTGGCTCGCCGCCAAGCTCTCCGGCCTTCCGTTCGAGGAAGTCGTGGTGCCGCTCTACGATGCGGAGTGGGACCGGCGCCGCGCGGGCGACGAGTTCGCCCCCTCGTCCGGCAAGGTGCCGATCCTGTGGGACGGCGAGGTGGTGGTGTGGGACAGCCTCGCCATCGTCGAATATCTCAACGAGAAGTCGGGCGGCGACCGTTTCTGGCCGACCGATCCGGCGGCGCGGGCGATGGCGCGATCGATGGCGGCCGAGATGCACTCCGGCTTCGCCGCGCTGCGCCGCAAGCACAGCATGAACATCCGCCAGATCCATCCGCCCGCCCGGCTCGACAACGACGTGGTGCACGACATCACCCGCATGCTCGAGCTGTGGGCCCAGGCGCGCGCGCGATACGGCGGCACCGGCGAGTTCCTGTTCGGTGAGTTCGGGGCGGTCGACGCGATGTATGCGCCCGTGGTCACCCGCCTCGTCACCTATTCGATTCCCGTGCCGCCCTTCGCCGCCGCATACATGCACGCCGTGCTCTCCCACCGCTGGATGCAGGACTGGATCGCCGCCGCGCAGGAAGAGGAATGGGTGATCGAGCGGTTCGAACACCCGGCGACGAGCGGCTGAGGTTCACTGCCCTCATCAGGATGACGAGTTCTTCCCGACGCGATACCCCTCCCCCGGCACCAGCAGCATGTCGATGTCCGGGTAATGGCACGGCGTCGTAGCCGGCCGCCCTACCGCGACGAACACGCAGTCGGCGGCGCTGCGGTTCTGGAGGACGTGGCCGTTGCCGTCGTTCTTCGGGAACGCCGCACAATCGCCGGCGCGCATTACCGTCTCGCCCGAATCGTC
This sequence comes from Sphingomonas mangrovi, assembly GCF_047975845.1. Lineage (NCBI taxonomy): Bacteria > Pseudomonadati > Pseudomonadota > Alphaproteobacteria > Sphingomonadales > Sphingomonadaceae > Sphingomonas > Sphingomonas mangrovi. Next base: position 55,220 of record NZ_JBIUCZ010000002.1, read on the forward strand.
GACCAGCACCGCCTCGCCCGACAGGATCGCGACGAACTCGTCCTCGCCCTCGTGCCAGTGGCGTTGCGACGACCAAGCGCCGGGGCGCAGCACGACGTGGCTGACGCCGAAGTCCTCCAGCCCCGCCGCCGGCGCCAGACGCCGGTACCAGCGCTCGGCCACGGCCTCTCCGAACGGCTCCGGATAGCCGGTGGCGTTCGTCTGCGGGATTGTATCGAGATCGAGCTTGGGCAATGCCGCCTCCACCAATTCGGGGGACCAGCGTGGCAGACGTCGTCGAACTTACCAAGGCACTGATCGCGGCCGAGAGCGTCACCCCCGCCCGCGGCGCGGTGTTCGACGTGCTGGAGGCGGCGCTGCGGCCGATCGGCTTCGCGGTCGACCGATTCGTGTGCGGCGAGGCACCCGACGGTCCGGTCGAGAACCTGATCGCGGTGCGCGGCACCGGCGGGCCGCACCTTGCCTTCGCCGGCCACCTCGACGTGGTGCCGCCCGGCGAGGGCTGGAGCGCAGGCCCCTTCTCGGGCGAGGAGCGCAACGGGCTGGTCTACGGTCGCGGCGCCGTCGACATGAAGGGCGCGATCGCCGCCTTCGCCGCCGCCTGTGCCGAGGTGCCGGCGGAGACGGGCGCGCTGTCGCTACTGATCACCGGCGACGAGGAAGGGCCGGCGGTGTTCGGCACCCGCGCGATCATCGACCGCATGGCCGAACGCGGCCTCGCCCCCGACCTGTGCCTGGTCGGCGAGCCCACCTCCACCACGCGGCTGGGCGACATGGTCAAGATCGGCCGGCGCGGATCGGTCAACATCTGGATCGAGGTGACCGGCCATCAGGGCCACGTCGCCTACCCCCACCTCGCCGACAATCCGATCCCGCGGCTGGTCGCCGCGCTCGCCGAGATCGACGCGCTGGTGCTCGACGAGGGCACCTACTGGTTCCAGCCGTCGAACATCGAGACGACCGACCTGGGCGTCGGCAACCCCGCGACCAATGTGATCCCCGGCCGCGCCACCGCGCGGCTGTCGATCCGCTTCAACGACCGGCACCGCGGCGAAGCGCTGGTCGAGCAGGTCCGCACGATCGTGGCGCGTCATGCCCCGAATGCGAACGTGCTCGGGCGGGTTTCGGGCGAGGCGTTCCTCACCCCGCCCGGCGACTTTTCGGACCGGATCGCGGCGGCGATCCACGCGCACACCGGCCTCACTCCGGAGCTGTCGACCACCGGCGGCACCTCCGACGCGCGCTTCCTGTCGCGGTTGTGTCCGACCGTCGAGTTCGGGCTACTCAACGCGACGATGCACAAGCTCGACGAGGCGGTGGCGGTGGCGGACCTGCGGACGCTGCAGGCGATCTACGCGACGCTGGCGCGGAGCGTGTTCGCCGGCTGACCGGACGGCGGCGCCTCGCACGACCGCGCCGTCATCCAGTCGAGCAGCGCCTCCTCGGCCATCGGCGCGGCGACGGCATAGCCCTGCAGCACGTCGCAGCCGATGCCGCGCAGCACCGCCGCCTGATCGGGGTTCTCGATCCCCTCGCCCACCGCGACGCAGCCCAGCCCGTGCACCAGCCCGATGATCGCCTGGGCGATCGCACGCGCCTCGACGCTCTCGCCCACCTCCAACGTCAGGCTCTTGTCGAGCTTCACCCGGTCGATCGGCAGCGCGCGCAGCCGCGCGATGCTCGAATAGCCGGTGCCGAAATCGTCGATCGCGATGCTCGCACCGTCGCCGCGCAGCAGCGTGACCGCGTCGAGCGCATCCTCGCCGCAGCGCATCAGCAGCGCCTCCTTGAGCTCCAGTTCGAGCATCGCCGCGGGCGCGCCTGCCGCCGCGATCGCGTCACGCAGCTTGCGCACGAAGCTGGCGTGGTCGAGTTCGCGCGCGCTGATGTTGACGCTCAGCCGATGGCGGATGCCGCGCGCGTGCCAGCGGGCGACGGTCTCCGCCACCTGCTGCACGATCCGATCGCCGATCTCGACGATCAGCCCGGTCTCCTCGGCACAGGCGAGGAAATCGGCGGGCAACCGCACCCCGTCGGGATGCCACCAGCGCAGCAGCGCCTCCACGCCCGCGGGCGCGCCGGTCGCCGCACTCACCTGCGGCTGGAACACCAGCCCGAACTCGTCGCGATCGATGCCGTCGCGCAGTTGCTGCTCCAGCGAGGTGCGCGCCGCCATCGCCGCCGCCAGTTCGCCGTCGAAGCAATGGACCTGTCCGCGCTCCTCGCCTTTCACCGCGTACATTGCGGCGTCGGCGGCGCGGGTCAGCTCGACCAGCGTGGTGCCGTGCTCCGGCCAGCGCGCGATACCGATCGAGGCGCCGGCATGCACCTCCTGGCCCGAAATGCGATGCGGCACGTCGAGCACGGCCTTGATGCCGAGTGCGGCGCGCTGCGGCTCGCGCGCGGCCTCGCCGCTCAGCAGGATGGTGAACTCGTCGCCGCCCAGTCGCCCGACGATCGGCTGCTCGTCGGCCGAGTCGCCGGACAGATGCGCCGCCCCCTGCTGCAGCCGCTGCCCTACCTGCGCGAGCAGCAGGTCGCCGATGGCATGGCCGTAGGTGTCGTTGACCGCCTTGAACCGGTCCAGATCGACGAACAACAGCGCCGCCGGCGTCCGGGGCGTGCGCCGCGCGAGCCGCTCCAACCGGACCTCCACCAGCTTCTGGAAGTGCGAGCGGTTGGCGAGTTCGGTGACGCCGTCGATCCGCGCCGCACGCTCGACCGCGGCCAGAGTCTCGCGCAGCTGTTCGAACAACGCCTGCATCGCCCGTGCGAGGCTCGGCACGCTCGACCAGACCGTGCGCGGGATCGCGCTCTGCAGATCGCCGCGACTCGCCTTGCTGAGCCGCAGGATCGCGTCGTCAACGGCACCGGCCGTGGTGGAGACATGCTTCTCCGCCGAGGCCCAGCACATGGTGGCACAGACCACCGCGGGGATCAGCGCACTCGATGCGGTCAGCGCGTCGAGCTGGCCCTGGGTGGTCGCGAGCAGCGCCAGGAGGAAGGACACCGCGCCCGCCCAGACGGCGAACACGACCGCGCGACGCTTGAGCGACTTCGCGTGCAACAACCCCGACGCCTCCCTTTACCTGTCATTTTGGGTGTAATGACACGCAAACGGTTAAATTTCAGCGCCCGCGAACGCCCGGCCTCCGCAAAACGACATAGAGCGCGCCGCCGCCGCCGTGGCGCGGATGGGCGTTGCGGACCGCGGCGATCCGATCGGCGTGACGCGATCCCGCCAGCCAGTCGCCGATCGCCGCGCGGATCGCGCCGCGCGCGAACGGCCGCTCGGCTTCGGGTCGCGGTGCGCGGCCAGTCACCAGCAGCAGCACGCGATCCCCGCGTGCGATCGCCTGCTCCAGCGCGCGATCGAGCAGCGCATGCGCCGAGGCGAGGCTGTGGCCGTGGAGGTCGGTGGTGCTGTCGGGCGACACCAGCCCGCGAGCAATCCGGCGATCCCAGCTGCCGTCGAGCAGGTTGGATGCCGCGCGCGGGGGCGCGACCACCGGCCGCGGCGCGGCGCCCGGCAGCCGAGTCGGTTGCGGCGGCTTGGCGGGCTTCGCTTCCGGGGGCGCCGGCGGCAGCTTAAGCTTGGCGGGAGCCGGGCGCAGCGGCCGGATGCCGGCCGTCACCTGCGCCCACAGCGCCGACTCGCGGTCGCTAAGGCGTCGCCCGGCCACCGCGCCCTGCGTTCAGCCGCGCCAGCACGCCGCGCGGCAGCAGCACAAAGGCGGTGCCGCGCGCGGACATCCCGCCCGCGATCGCCCGGGCCTCCTCACCGGCGCCCCAGAAGGTGTCGAAGCGGTTGGCCCCCTTGATCGCGCCGCCGGTGTCCTGCGCCACCCACAGTCCCGTAGCATCGGTGCGGTCCATCGACAGGAACACCGGCGCGCCCAGCGGCACGAACTTGGGATCGGCGGCGACGCTGCCGCCGCCGGTCACCGGCAGCCCCATCGCGCCGAGCGGCCCCGGTCCCGTCAGCTCGCGGAAGAAGACGAAGCTCTTGTTTTCGCGCATGATCGCGCGGCCTTCGGCGGGGTGCGCGCGCAGCCAGGCGACGATGCCCTGCATCGACGACTGTCCGGGCCCGAGCAGCCCGCGGTCCTTCATCAGCTTGCCGATGCCGGTATAGTCGCGGCCGTTCTGGCTGGCGTAGCCGATCCGCATCACCGATCCGTCGGGCAGCCGCAGCCGGCCCGAGCCCTGGACCTGAAGGAAGAAGAACTCGATCGGGTCCGCCGCCCAGCCGATCTCCAGCCCGCGGTTGGCGAGCGCGCCTTCCTCGATCTGGGTGCGGTCGTAATAGGGAACGAAGCCGCTGCCCTGGACACGGCCGCGGATGCGCTTGCTCTTCAGGTCGGTGGAGAACAGCCCCAGGTCGACCTCGATCAGGTCGTCGGGCTTCGCATAGATCGGCACGTCGTAGCCACGCTCGCGACGACGCGAGCCGGCGATCTCCGGCTCGAAATAGCCGGTGGCGAAGGCGCGGCCCTCGCCGACCTGGACCGGCTCGAACTGCGTCGCGAAGAACTGCATCGCGCCGCCTGCGGGCACCGAGGCAGCCGCGGCGCAGGTGGCGGTCCAGTCGCCTGGGCGGGTCAGACCGCTGGCATCGGTGCGCCGCACCAGCGAAGGGCAGCTGATCCGGAAGGCACCCAGCGCACGCTCGGCGCTTTCGCGCGTCAGCGGCAGCGCGGTCGGTCCTGCGGCCACCCCCGACGTGAGCGCGGTCACGGCACCCACGGCAGGCGCCACGGCAACGGGGGCGATCGGCGTCGCCGCGACCGGCTGGCGCACCGGCAGCGCGCCAGACGAGGGTCGCCCTGCCGAAGGCCGCCCCGCCGACGGCCGGGCCGATGGCGCATTCGTCTCGACGCCGCGCGGCACGATCGTGCTCGAACAGCCCGCCAGCAGCACGGCCAGTGCTGCCGCCCCCCACATCCGCATCGAGGTCACGCCTCGTCGGTGTCGGAAAGCTTCCAGTTCGGGTCGCCGCTCTTGAGCGCCCGCGCGAAGGTCCAGACGTCGTGCGTCTCGACCGCGTCGGTCAGCGAGCCGGCGACCACCTGGCCTTCGGCATCGCGGGTGACGGCGGCGATGTCGGCGTCGAAGCGGACGGTGATGCGGGCGATGCCGGCCGCGACGTTCGCGTCGGCGATCACCGCCTTCTCGATCGACACCAGCCGGTTGTCCAGCGTGTGGCCGGCAGTCTCGCGCGCCGCGATCGCATCGCCGAACGCAGCCTGCACCTCGGCCTCGGTGAGCCACTCGAGCGTCTCGCGATCGCCCTTCCAGAACGCCTCCAGGATCATCCGATAGGCGGACTTGGCGCCGTCGAGGAACTCGGCGACGTCGAAGGTCGGGCTCGCCGCGACGATCGCGCGCAGGCCGTTCTCGGCCGCGGGTTCGACATAGCGCTGGGCGATGTCGCGCGGCTCCGGCTGCACGTCGATGGTGCGCGGCGCGGGCGGCATGCCGACGCGCTCCTCGGCCGCGCGGGGCAAGGGCTGTTCGTGGCCGGTACGCTTGCCCAGCACCGCGTACAGACGCAGCGCGAGGAACCCCGCGACCATCCCGAGAAGAACAACGATCAGCACTTCGCCTCCCAAATCTAACGCCCGTAACATAGGCGCAAGCCGGCCCGGTTTCAAATGGCTGCGGCCGGTCCGCAGCACCGGCCGTCGCGCGGGCGCCGCCGTTGAACTGGCGCCGATCGCCTGCTAGGCGCCGAGCCGAAAACGCGGGCCGCCGCGAAGCTATCCTTCAGCAGGGAATTTCTCATGGACGAGCAGAACGACGCCGCGACCGGCGAGCCCTTCGCCAACGGTGCCGACACCCAGCCGCAGGTCGGCGTGCTGTCGCAGTATGTGAAGGACCTGTCGTTCGAGAACCCCAATGCGCCGGCGATCTACCAGGCGCAGGGCCAGCCCAAGCTCGACGTCCAGTTCAACATCGGCGCCACCACGGTCGGCGACGACATCCACGAGGTCGTCCTGAAGGTCGAGGCGCGCGCGGAAGTCGACGGCCAGGCGCTCTATCTGATCGAGCTGAGCTATGCCGGGCTGTTCGGGCTGCGCAACATCCCGGAAGAGCACCTCCAGCCGTTCCTGCTCGCCGAAGCGCCGCGCATCATCTTCCCGTTCGCGCGCCGCGTGCTCGCCGATGCGGTCCGCGACGGCGGCTTCCCGCCGCTGATGCTCGAGCCGATCGACTTCGGCGCGCTCTACATGCAGCAGGCCGCTGCCGCCGCGGGCGAGCTGTCGGGCAACGCCACCGGCACCATCGGCCACGCCTGATCCGGACCGTGCGGACGACTGACCGGCGATGAAGCTCGTCCGCACGCTCGGCTCGGTCGGCGGGCTCACGCTCGCCAGCCGGGTACTCGCGCTCGTCCGCGACTCGCTCCAGGCGCGCTACGTCGGCGCGAGCTTCGCCTCCGACGCCTTCACCATCGCCTTCCGATTGCCCAACATGTTCCGCGCGCTGTTCGCCGAAGGCGCGTTCAACGCCGCGTTCATCCCGATGTTCAACCGCACGGTGGGCGAGACGGGAGAACTGTCGGCCGGGCTCGACTTCGCCGAACGCGCCCTCTCGGTGCTGTTTGCGGCGCTGCTGGGCTTCACCGCGCTGATGCTGATCGCCGCCTGGCCGATCACCTGGGCGATGTCGCTGGGCTTCAACGGCGCGAGCCGCGAGCAGTTCGCCTTCGCGGTCGAGCTGTCGCGGATCACCATCCCCTATCTGATGCTGATCTCGCTCGCCTCCCTGCTGGGCGGCATCCTCAACTCGCTCGACAAATTCTGGATCAACGCCGCCGCGCCGATCCTGCTCAACATCGCGATGGTCGTCGCCCTCGTCTTCTTCAACGGCGACCCGTACGAGACCGCACGCGCGCAGGCGATCGCGGTGCCGGTCGGCGGGCTGCTCCAACTCGGCTGGCTGGCGCTGGCCTGCCGCCGGTCGGGCGTGTCGCTGCGCCCGCGCCTGCCGCGGCTCGATCCCGAGGTGCGCCGGCTGATGAAGCTGATCCTGCCCGCCGCCGCCGGCGCCGGCGCGTCGCAGATCAACCTGCTCATCTCCAGCGCGCTCGCCGGCGGCCTGCTCGCCTCGGGCTCGCTGTCGTACATCTACTACGCCGATCGGCTGAACCAGCTGCCGCTGGGGCTGATCGGCATCGGCCTGGGCACCATCCTCCTCCCCACCATTTCGCGGCTGCTCGGCGCCGGGCGCGAGGCGGAGGCGATGGAGACGCAGAACCGCGGTACCGAGCTGGCGCTGTTCCTCACCCTGCCGGCGATGGTCGCGCTGATCGTCGCGGCCGAACCGATCGTGCGGGGGCTGTTCCAGTACGGCGAGTTCGATGCCGTCGACACCCGCGCCTGCGCTTGGGCGCTCGCCGGCTTCTCGGTCGGCCTGCCGTCCTACGTGCTCGTGAAGGTGCTGACACCCGGCTATTACGCGCGGCAGGATACCCGAACGCCGGTGCGCTATGCGATCTGGTCGGTCGCAGTGAACATCGCCGCCAACATCGTGCTGATCCCGCTGATCGGCCATGTCGGCCCGCCGCTCGCCACCGCGCTCGCCTCCACCGTCAACGTCGTGATGCTCTACCGCACGCTGCGCGCGCGCGGGCACTTCGCGGTCGACGCGCAGCTTCGCCGCCGCATTCCCCGCCTCGCGCTCGCCGCGCTGCTGATGGGCGCGGCGCTCCTGGGTCTCGACTGGCTGCTCGATCCCTATCTCGGCGGGCCGATGGCGATGCGCTACGGCGCGCTGGTCGTGCTGGTCGGGACGGGTTGCGCCATCTATGGACTGGCCTGCTTCGTCACCGGCGCCTTCCGCGTCTCCGACGTCAAAGCCCTGCTGCGCCGCCGCCGCGCAGCCTAAACCATAAGGACTATCATGCGCGTCGTCTCCGGCATCCAGACCACCGGCAACCTGCACCTCGGCAACTATCTGGGCGCCATCAAGCAGTGGGTGGCGATGCAGGACGCGATGCGGCCGGGCGACGACTGCCTGTTCTTCCTGGCCGATCTCCATGCGCTGACGGTGACGCAGGATCCCAAGGAGCTGGCGGCCAACACCATCGGCATGGCCGCGACGTTGCTCGCCGCGGGCATCGATCCCGACCGTTCGATCCTGTTCAACCAGGCGCGCGTTCCCGCCCACAGCGAGCTGTGCTGGCTGCTGCTCGGCACCGCGCGCATGGGCTGGCTCAACCGCATGACCCAGTGGAAGGACAAGGCCGGCAAGAACCGCGAAGGCGCGAGCGTCGGCCTGTTCACCTATCCCGTGCTGCAGGCCGCCGACGTGCTCGCCTACCAGGCGACGCACGTACCGGTGGGCGAGGACCAGAAGCAGCATCTCGAGCTGGCGCGCGACATCGCCACCAAGTTCAACACCGACTTCGGCGTCGAGCTGTTCCCGCTGCCCGAGCCGCTGATCTCGGCCGCCGCGCCGCGCATCATGAGCCTGCGCGACGGATCGGCGAAGATGTCGAAGTCCGATCCGTCGGACATGAGTCGCATCAACCTGATCGACGACGACGACACCATCGCCGCCAAGTTCCGCAAGGCGCGGACCGATCCGGATCCGCTGCCCGAGTCGTTCGACGCGCTGGCCGGCCGTGCCGAGGCGCGCAACCTCGTCACCATCTACGCAGCCCTCGCCGACACGACCCCGCAGGCGGTGGTCGAACAGTTCGCCGGCCAGGGCTTCGGGGCGTTCAAGCCGGCGCTTGCCGATTTGGCGGTGTCGGTGCTCGGCCCGATTCGCGAGCGGCTGGTCCGGCTGCTCGACGATCCCGCCACGGTGGGCGCGACGCTCGCCAAGGGGGCCGGCAGGGCGTCCGCCCTCGCCGCTCCCACGCTGCGCGCCGCTCAGAACGCGCTCGGCCTCCAGGTCTGACGCTGCTTACGGGATCAGCCGGTCGGCGCGCAGCCGCTCGAACAGATCGAAGAACGCCTGATCGCTCGGCTGATAGGCGGTGAAGCCCAGCCGGCGGCTCTTGCCCATGTCGGTGACCACCTCGATCGGTCGGCCGAGATCGGCATCGGTGTGCCAGGGCGACGCGAGCCGGGCGAGGTCGGGCTCGGCCAGCCCCTCGCGCTCGGCGATCGTGCGCCAGAGCGGCGCGTCCCCGGCCATCTGCACCTCCAGTGGCTGGACGCTGCCGTCGAACGGCGCCGGCTCCAGCCCGAACCACCCGGCGATCCGCGCCCACATCCACTTCCAGCGGAAGACGTCGCCGTTGACGACGTTGAACGCTTCGTTGCGCGCCTCCGGGGTGGTCGCCGCCCACAGCAGCTGCCGCGCGAGCAGCCGCGCGTCGGTCATGTCGGTGAGCCCCTCCCACTGCGCCGTCGATCCCGGGAAGCGGAACGGCCGCCCGGTCTCGCGGCACAGCGTCGCATAGACCGCCAGCGTCGTGCCCATGTTCATCGCGTTGCCGACCGCCTTGCCGATCACGGTGTGCGGCCGGTGGACGCTCCACGAGAAGCCGTCGCGCGCCGCCGCCGCGAACACCTCGTCCTCCTGCGCATAATAGAAGTTTTCGACGTCGATCCGGCCCTGTTCCTCCCTGAACGGCGTCTGCGGCAGCACGCCTTTGCCATAGGCCTCGAACGGCCCGAGATAGTGTTTGAGCCCGGTCACCAGTGCGACGTGGCGCGGCCCGGTCGCGGGCGGCAGCGCGGCGAGCAGGTTGCGCACGATCGCGCCGTTGACGCGGATGTTCTCGGCCTCGCTGTCCTGCCGCGCCCAGGTGGTGACGAACACCGCGTCCGGGTGCACCTCGGCGAGCGCCGCCGCGGTGCCGGCCGGATCGGTGAGGTCCGCCGCGATCGGCACGATCCCCGGCTGCGCACCCGGTCGCCGTGCTAGCCCATACACGCGCCACCCGTCCGCCAGCAGCAGCTCCGCCGTCGCGCTGCCGATGATGCCGCTCGCGCCCACCACCAAAGCCGTCTTCACCATATCCATGTCCTTCGTCGTTCGGCGCTCCAGCTAGGCAAGCGCGCGGCCGGCTTCTAGACGGCACCATTCGGGGACATAGGCACCAGGAGGTACCCAGCATGGAGGCTGGCAGCGACGAGCGGGAATGGCGCGAAGACTGCGCGCCGCGGCGCGTGCTGGAGCTGTTCGCGACCAAATGGACGAGCATGGTGCTGCACACGCTGTCCGTTCGCCACGCCGGTGCGGCGCGCACGGGGGTGTTGCAGCGCAGCCTGCCCGGCATCTCGAAGAAGATGCTGACCCAGACGCTGCGCGAGATGGAGGGCAGCGGGCTGATCACCCGCCATGTCCAAGGCACGATTCCGCCCGCGGTCGAATATCGGCTGACGCCGCTCGGCGCGCGATTCGTCGAGCCGGTCGAGCTGCTCTACGCCTGGGGCCGCGACAATGCCGACGCGCTGGACGACCTGCGCAGCCGGCCGACCTCGCGGCGATGAGGCGCGGGCGGCACGCGCCCGCCCGCCCCGCTCACGCGCCTTCGAGCTGGCGGGTCAGCTGGCGGATCGCGCCGTCGATCTCGCCGTCCAGGCCGCGCAGCGACTCGATCCGCTTCACCGCGTGGATCACGGTCGAATGGTCGCGGTTGCCGAACTTGCGGCCGATCTCCGGCAGCGAGCGGCTGGTCAGCCGCTTGGCGAGATACATGGCGATCTGGCGCGGGCGGGCGATCGCCACCGCGCGGCGCGCGGAGACCAGGTCGAGCTGCTTCAGCTCGAAGTGCGTGGAGACCGCGCGCTGGATGTCGTCGATGGTGATCCGCTTCTTCGGCCCCTGCAGCATCTCGCCGAGGGTCTGGACCGCGAAGTCGAGCGTCACCGGCTGCTCGATCAGCTGCGCATAGGCGACGACGCGGTTGAACGCGCCCTCCAGCTCCCGAACGCTGCCGTGGATGCGAGTCGCGAGCAGGTCGAGCACGTCGGCCGGCACGCTCACCGCCGGGTTCTCGGCCAGCCGCTGCTCCAGGATCGCATGGCGCAGTTCCAGCGCCGGCGCCTTGATGTCGGCGACGAGCCCGGCGCCGAGACGCGACACCAGCCGGCCCTCGACGCCGTCGAGCAGCTGCGGGCTGCGGTCGCAGGCGATCACCAGCCGCTTGCCGGCGTCCATGAACGCGTTGACGGTGTGGAAGCACTCCTCCTGCGTCGCGTCCTTGCCGGCGACGAACTGGAGGTCGTCGATCATCAGCAGGTCGACGGCGCGCAGCCGTGCCTTGAAGCTGTGGGTGTCGCGTGCGCGCACCGCGCTCACGAACTCGAACATGAAGCGCTCGGCCGGCATGTAGATCGCCGTCGCCTGCGGGTTGGCCGCCAGGAACGCGTGGCCGATCGCGTGCATCAGGTGGGTCTTGCCCTGGCCGGTGCCGCTGTGAAGGTAGAGCGGGCTGAACCGCGGCACGCCCGGCTCGGCGAGCAGCCGCGACGCGTTGACCGCCACGCGGTTCGAATCATGCGAGACGAATCGGTCGAAGGTGAAGCGTGGGTCGAACTGCGAGCGCTCCGGCGCGGCGATCGGCTGCGCCGCCACCGGCTGGGGTGCAGCCTCGATCGAATCGGCATCGCCGAGCAGCGTCGCGCCGGCGACCGGCGTCGCCGCGGCGATCGATTCGCCGGTCAGCTTGCGCGCCGGCTCCAGCGTGCTCGCGGTCTCGATCGAAACGGTGCGGACTTCGGGCAGCTGGGCGCGAAACTCGAACAGCAGGCGGTCGGCGTAGTGGCTCTTGACCCAGTTGGTCATGAACGCCGACGGCAGCCCCAGGCGCACCATGTCGCCGTCGCTGTCGGAGAGCAGCACCATCGGCTTGAGCCAGCGATCGAACAGCCGCTGCCCGGCCGACAGGCGCAGGTTGTGGCGCACGCGTCCCCACGCGGCTTCCACGACTGCTGTGCCTTTCCCCGTTCCCGTCACGCGAACACACCTCTCCCCCGGCCGAAAGCACCGCCTTCAGCCTGTCCTCTCACCTAGCGATAAGCTCAAACGGCAGCCTGGCCTCAACGGCCGGGACCGTTCGCGAAATCACGCGACACTCGTGCCCCGAAGCCGGGGCGTGGGGCATGTTTAGGAAGGCCGGCGAACCAAGATCAAGAGCCGGGGCGCGGCAAAAAAATAATATAGAGCATTGACATCCCGAACCCTCGGAAATCCGCGAATTCCCGATGTTCCACAATGATAACAGATACTTAGCGGCTTTGTTTGGTTTCGGCGCCGCTCGAATCGTGACAATTCCGTGACTTCTCCGCGGGTTGTCGAAACGTACTTGATTCGTCCCATCCGGCTGGCGATCGGGCACGAAAAAAGGGCCCCGCCGACATCCCGGCGAGGCCCTTTTTCGATCCGTCGGCGGATGGGCTCAGGCGAGCGCCGAAACCGCCTTGGTCAGGCGCGCGAACTTGCGCGACGCGGTGTTCTTGTGGAGCACGCCCTTGGCGACGCCACGTGCCAGCTCCGGCTGCGCGGCGGTCAGCGCGGCAGACGCCGCTTCGCGGTCGCCCGATGCCAGCGCCGCTTCGACCTTCTTGATGAAGGTGCGGATGCGGCTGACCCGCGCGCCGTTGATTTCCGCGCGACGCTCGTTGCGCCGGATACGCTTCTTCGCCTGTGGCGTGTTCGCCATGCCGTCCTGATCCTGTGCTGCTGAACGGGCGCAGATAGTCCACGGCCCGGGAAAGCGGCGCCCCTACCGCGGAGCGCCCGAAACGTCAAGCTTTCAGCGCTGACAGCGGCGACACCAGAAGGTCGAACGCCCCCCGTCGACGCGCCGCTCGACCGTTCCCCCGCACGGGCACGTCTCGCCTTCGCGGCCATAGACGCGCCACTGCTTGGAGAAATAGCCCAGTTCGCCGTCGGGCCGCGCGTAGTCGCGCAGCGTCGACCCGCCCGCCTCGATCGCGGCGAGCAGCACGCCGCGCACCGCCTCCACCAGCCGGTCGAGCCGCGCCCGCGCGATCTGCCCGGCGGGCCGCGTCGGGGCGATCCGCGCGAGGTTCAGCGCCTCGCAGACATAGATGTTGCCGAGTCCGGCAACGATCCGCTGGTCGAGCAGCAGCGCCTTCACCGGGGCGATTCGCCCCGCGAACGCCTGCACCAGATGCGCACCGGTGAAGTCGGGGCCGAGCGGTTCGGGCCCCAGCGCACGGAACGGCGGCCATTCGCCCAGCGACTCGGTGCGCAGCAGGTCGAGCGATCCGAAGCGGCGCGGATCGTTGAGCGCCAGCGCCCGCCCGGCCTCGGTATCGATCAGCAGATGGTCGTGCGGCAACAGTTCGCTCGGATCGACTCGCCAGCGCCCCGACATGCCCAGGTGGAACACCAGCGTGTCGCCGCGGTCGGTGTCGATCAGGCCGTATTTGGCGCGGCGGCCGAGCGCGGTCACCCGCGCGCCGGTGAGCCGCTGGCCCAGATCCTCGGGGATCGCGCGGCGCAGGTCGGCGCGGCGGGGGACGACGCGGGCGATGCGCTGCCCCTCCAGCACGGGACGCAGCCCGCGGACGGTGGTTTCGACTTCGGGAAGCTCGGGCATGATCGCTCGGAGCTAGGCAGGGTTTGCCCGGGGAACAAGCCTTGGCTAAGGCGCTGGCATGACCAGCACCGCTCCGTCCAACACCGTCTCGTTCGGCTATCAAGAAGTCGCGCCCGAGGAGAAGACCCGCCGCGTCGGCGACGTCTTCGCCAACGTCGCCTCGCGCTACGATCTGATGAACGACGCCATGTCGGGCGGCATGCATCGGCTGTGGAAGGACCGCTTCGTCCGGCGGGTGAAGCCGCGGCCCGGCGAGCAGGTGCTCGACATGGCCGGCGGCACCGGCGACATCGCCTTCCGCATGGCAGCCAAGGGCGCGTCGATCACCGTCGCCGACATCAACCCGGCGATGCTGGAAGTCGGCATGGGGCGCGCGCAGCAGCGCGGCATCGACGGGCTGGTGTGGACCGAGGCGAACGCCGAAGTGCTCCAGTTCCCCGACCGCTTCTTCGATGCCTACACCATCGCGTTCGGCATCCGGAACGTGACCGACATTCCGGCGGCGCTGCGGGAAGCGCATCGCGTGCTGCGTCGCGGCGGGCGCTTCTTCTGCCTGGAGTTCTCCACCACCCAGTGGCCGGGCTTCGCGGAAGTATACGACGCCTATTCGCACAAGCTGGTGCCCAAACTCGGCAAGCTGCTCGCCAACGACGAGGACAGCTATCGCTATCTGATCGAATCGATTCGCCGCTTCCCCGACATGCCGACCTTCGAACGCATGATCGGCGAGGCCGGCTTCGTGCGCACCCAGGTCGAACCGCTGCTCGGCGGCCTCGTCGCGATCCACAGCGGGTGGAAGATCTGAGCGCCCTGCCCCGCTGCTCCGAGGATCGGGCATGACCGCTACCGCCACGCATCTCTGGCGCCTCTGGAAGTGGGGCCGCACGCTGGCGCGTCACGGCGCGCTACGCGGGCTCGAACGCGACCCGAACACGCCGCCGGGCCTTCGTCGCGTCGCACACTTGCTGCGAATCGGTGCGTTCGTACCGAGGGTGCCGCGCTATGCGCAGGCGTTGCAGTCGCTCGGCCCGGCGGCGATCAAGCTCGGCCAGACGCTCGCGACTCGTCCCGACCTCGTCGGTGAGGGCCCGGCGCACGATCTGCTCGCGCTGCAGGATGCGCTGCCGCCGCTGCCGTGGAGCGTGATTCGCCCTGCGCTCGAAGCGGGGCTCGGCCGACCGATCGAGAGCGTGTTCGCCGAGATCGAGGAAGCGCCCGTCGGCGCCGCGTCGATCGCACAGGTCCATCGCGCGGTCACCACCGACGGCCGCACCGTTGCGGTCAAGGTGCTGCGCCCCGGCGTCGAGCACGAGTTCGGCCAGGCGATCGACACCTACGAATGGGCCGCAGCCCAGCTCGAGGCCTATGGCGGCGAGCTTAAGCGACTGCGCCCCCGCCTCGTCATCGAGACGATGAAGCGCTGGACCGCGCGCGAGCTCGACCTGCGACGCGAGGCGGCCTCGGCTTCCGAACTGGCCGAGGCGATGCAGGCGGAGCCGGACTTCACCGTGCCCGAAGTCGACTGGCAGCGCACCACCAGCCGGGTGCTCACCACCGAGTGGATCGATGGCATCAAGCTGTCGAACCGGCCTGCGCTGATCAAAGCGGGCCACGACCTGCCGGCAATGGCGAGGAAGCTGGTGCAGGCGTTCCTGCGCCAGGCGATCGCCGAGGGCTTCTTCCACGCCGACATGCACCAGGGGAACCTGTTCGCGCTGCCGGACGGGCGCATCTGCGCGATCGACTTCGGCATCATGGGCCGGATCGACCGCCGCGCGCGCGTGTGGCTGGCCGAGATCCTCTACGGGCTGATCACCGGCAACTACCGCCGCGTGGCCGAGATCCATTTCGAGGCGGGCTATGTGCCGGCGCACCACAATGTCGCCGAATTCGCGACGGCGCTGCGTGCGGTCGGCGAGCCGATGCGCGGGCTGGCGGTCAAGGACATGTCGGTCGGCATGATGCTGGAGAGCCTGTTCAACATCACCCGCGACTTCGACATGCAGACCCAGCCGCATCTGCTGCTGCTGCAGAAGACGATGGTGATGGTGGAGGGCGTGGCGACCGGACTCGATCCCGACATCAACCTGTGGGAGACGGCGGCGCCGTTCGTGCGCGGCTGGATCCGCGACGAGCTGGGCCCCGAAGCGGCGATCGCCGACCGCATCGTCACCGACCTGCGCACCTTCGCGCGGCTGCCGCAGCTGATCCGCAACCTGGAAGCACGCTATCCGACGCCCGGCGGGGCGCCCCCCGCCCCGCCGCTTCGCGAGATCGAGGTGGTGCGCGTCGGCGGCGGCTGGCGCTATGTGGCGGTGGCGGCAGCGAGTGCGGCGATCGCGGTAGCGGCGACGCTGCTCGCCAGCTGATGGCGCGGCCCGTCCACCCGCTGTGGCTGGCCCGCCCGAGCCGCGCCGCGGGACTGGGCGCCACGCTCGCGATGCTGACGGCGCTGTTCACGCTGCTGCTGGTGCTGGCGTCGTTCACCGCGCTGGTCACGCCGCCGCGCCCCGCGGCACCTCCCGGCGGGCAGACCGACCTCGCGCTCTACGAAAGCGTGATCGCCGGCATCCGCGGCGGCAAAGGCTATTATGACGCCGCGGCCGATGCGCTTCGGGCCGACGGCTATGCGCTCAAGCCGTTCGTGACCTTTCGCATGCCGACCCTCGCGACGATCGAGGCGGCGCTTCCCGACGGAGCGCCGTTCGCCGCCGCGATGCTGCTCGCGCTGGCGACCGGCTATGCGTGGATGCGGCGACTGGGCGGTGCGTTCGCGCGGCCGGCGCCGCGCATCGTCGCGCTCATCCTGCTGCTCGGGGGGATGCTCGTCTTCGTCCAGCCCGGGCTGCAGATGCTCCACGATATCTGGGCGGGGCTGCTCATCGCACTGTCGCTGGGGCTTCGCCGCGACGATCGGTGGATCGAGGCGGTGGCGGTCGCGACGATGGCGACGCTGATCCGCGAGACGGCGGCACTCTACCCGCTGTTGATGCTGCTGCTCGCGGTGGCGGAGGGACGGCGGCGCGAGGCGCTCGGCTGGGGCGCCGGGCTGGGCGTGCTGGCGGTGGCGGTACTCTGCCACGCCTATGCCGTGGCGCAGGTCGTCGGGCCGCTCGACCGCGCCTCGCCGGGATGGCTGGGGATGCAGGGCTTCGGCCTGTTCGTGCGCTCCGTGACCAGCGCTACCGCGCTCGAGCTGTTCCCGCTATGGCTGGGGGCACCGCTGGTCGCGCTGGCGTTGATCGGCTGGGGGCTGTGGGACGATCCGGCCGGCCTGCGCGTGGCCGTCACCAGCTTCGCCTATGCCGCACTGATCGGGGTCTTCGCGCGCCCGGACACCTTCTACTGGGTGTTGCTGGTGTGTCCGCTGCTGCTGGTCGGGCTCGTCTTCCTGCCCGACGGCTTGCGCGACCTCACCCGCGCGTTGCTCGACAGGCGGCGGGTTCGGGTGCAGAGGATCACGCGATGAAGCGCATCCTGCTGATCGTCGGAGGCGGCATCGCCGCCTACAAGGCATGCGAGCTGATCCGGCTGTGCCGCAAGGCCGGCATCGCGGTGCGCTGCGTGCTGACCGACGGCGGCGCGCAGTTCGTGACGCCGATGACGCTCGCCGCCCTGTCCGAGGCGCCGGTCCACACCAGCCTGTGGGACCTGAAGGACGAGGCCGAGATGGGCCACATCCAGCTCAGCCGCGAAGCGGACCTGGTGGTGGTCGCCCCGGCTACCGCCGACCTGCTCGCGCGGATGACGGCCGGAATTGCCGACGATCTCGCCACCACGCTGCTGCTCGCCACCGACAAGCCGGTGCTCGCCGCCCCGGCGATGAACGTGCGCATGTGGCAGCACGCCGCCACCGTGCGCAACGTGGCGCAGCTGCGCCGCGACGGGGTGACGGTGCTGGAGCCGGACGAGGGGGCGATGGCCTGCGGCGAGTACGGCCCGGGCCGCCTGCCCGAGCCGACCGCGATCCTCGCCGCGATCGAGCGTGCGCTCGCGCCTGCGTCCGCGCCGCTGGCCGGCCGGCACGTGCTGGTGACCGCCGGCCCGACCCACGAGGCGATCGATCCGGTGCGCTATATCGCCAACCGCTCCTCCGGGCGGCAGGGCTATGCCATCGCCGGCGCGCTGGCGCGGTTGGGCGCTCGGGTGACGCTGGTGTCGGGTCCGGTGACGCTCCCCACCCCGGCCGGCACGACGCGCGTCGATGTCGAGAGCGCACGCGAGATGGCCGACGCCGTCGAGGCTGCGCTGCCGGCCGATGCCGCGGTGATGGTGGCGGCGGTGGCCGACTGGCGGGTCGATGCCGCACCGCGGAAGGTGGCGAAGGGCGACATGGCCGATCGGCTGGCGCTGGTGCCCAACCCCGACATCCTCGCGACGCTGGCGCGGAGCGCGCAGCGGCCGCGCCTGCTGATCGGCTTCGCAGCCGAGACGCACGACGTGATCGAACATGCCGCCGGGAAGCGCGCACGGAAGGGCGCAGACTGGATTGTCGCCAACGACGTATCCGGCGACGTGATGGGCGGCACCGCCAACGCGATCCATCTGGTGACCGCGGACGGCGTGGAAAGTTGGGAGCGAATGGACAAGGACGTGGTGGCAGAACGGCTGGCAGAACGGATCGCACATGCGCTGGCATAGCCTGCTCCCCGTCGCGCTGGGCGTCGTGCTGGCGGGCTGCGCCGGTGGCGAATCGCGTCCGCTCCCGCGCACCGGCACGACCTCGCGGATTCAGGAGAATGGGTTCGGCGCCAGCGGCCGTTCGGTGCGGACGCTGGTCTATGTCCTCCGCCACGACATGGCCGAGGCGACCGAGGACGACGATCGCTTCGCCCGCGAGCTTGCCGCGGCAGCGCCGGGCACGCGCGTGATCACCCTCACACAGCCGATCCGCGGCGGCAGCGACCCGGCGACGGCGGCCAGCCGCGGCTTTACCCGCGACCGCATCACCCACTTCGCCGACCGGATCGAGGCAGGGCGCACGCGCTATCCCGACGTGCCGACCGTGCTGGTGGGCGACGGCGGCGGTGCCGCGATCGCCGCGGACCTCGCCGGATTGCGCCCCAAGCTGATCGACGGCATGGTGCTCGCCGCCTGCCCGTGCATGCTGCCGGAATGGCGCAAGCATATGGAGAAGCGGATGCCGGGCACGTCGTTTCAAGCGGCTGCGGACAGCCTGGACCCGCTGATGACCGTCGGCGGGATCCGCCCCCAGACCAAGGCGGCGCTGCTGGTCGGCGCGGACGATCCGATCACCCCGCCGAAATTCTCGCGCGGCTATGCCGAGGCGCTGGCGCTGCGCGGGATCGCGACCGACTATCGGGTGCTCCCGGGCCGCGGCAACGCCATCCTCAACGACCCCGAAGTGCTGTCGGCGACCACGCGCATGCTCGCCGCGCTGCAGGCCGACCGGTGAGCGCCGCGTCGATCCGCATCGCCGTGCTGCGGCTCGATCACGGCCGCGACCTGCCGCTGCCGGCCTATGCCACCGCGGGCGCTGCCGGAATGGACGTGGTGGCGGCCGAGGACTGCGATCTAGCCCCCGGCGCCCGCCACGCGGTCGCGACCGGCTTCGCGCTCGCGATTCCGTCGGGGTACGAGGTGCAGGTCCGCCCCAGGTCGGGCTTGGCGCTCAAGCACGGCGTCACCTGCCTCAACACGCCCGGCACGATCGACAGCGACTATCGCGGCGAGGTGAAGGTGATCCTCGCCAATCTGGGCCAGGAGTCGTTCGCGGTGCGTCGCGGCGAGCGCATCGCCCAGCTGGTGCCTGCCCCGGTGCTGCATGCTGCGCTTGAGGAGGTGACGCACCTCGACGACACCGTTCGCGGCAGCGGCGGCTTCGGATCGACCGGTCGGTGAGGATGCTGCTGGCACTGCTGGCGGCGGTGTCCGTACAGAGCGTCGACGTGGTGCCGCCGCCGCCCGCGCAAGCCGATCCGGCGCGCGTGTCGCCGATCGATTGGGACGGGCTCGACGCGCTGCCCTACCGCATCCAGCCGCAGGTCACGCCGCAGATGGCGCGCTTCGTCCAGGACGAGATGCGCCACGGCCGCTGCACCCCGCCCGCCCCCACTGCGGGCAAGCGCCGCGTCCATGCCGACGTGGCGGTCCTGGTCGGCGCGGCGGCGATCGTCCGCGCGACCATCCCGCGCGCAATCAACTGTCCCACGGTCGAGCAATATGCCGCCGGGCTGGTGCTCGGCTTCGCCCGCGACAATCTCAATCCGCGCTTCGCCGTGGAGGGGAACTGGTACCGGGCCAGCATGACCTTCGATCTGCCCGAATGACGCTGTCGGACGCCGAGCTGGAGCGGTACGCGCGGCACATCGTGCTGAAGGAAGTGGGGGGTGCGGGACAGGCCCGGCTCGCGGCCGCGCACGTCTGCGTGATCGGCGCCGGCGGGATCGGATCGCCGGTGATCCAGTATCTCGCGGCGGCAGGGGTCGGCCGGCTCACCCTCATCGACGACGATCGGATCGAGCTGTCGAACCTCCAGCGGCAGGCGCTGTTCGGCACCGACGACCTCGGCCGGTCGAAGGCCGACGTCGCGCAGGCCGCCGTGGCACGGCTCAACCCGCATGTCGCCGTCACCGTTCGCCGGACCCGACTCGATACGGACAATGCCGCAGCGCTGATCGCGGGCGCCGACGTCGTGGTCGACGGCACCGACAATTTCGCGAGTCGGCTCGCGGTGGCGGACGCCGCGCTTGCGGCTCGCATCCCGCTCGTCGCCGCAGCGGTCGGCGAGTTCGAGGGCCAGTTGGGCGTGTTCCGCGGCTGGGAAGCGGACAAGCCGTGCTACCGCTGTTTCGTCGGCGCGGATCCGGAGCGTCCCGACCGCAGCTGCGCCGATACCGGCGTGCTCGGCGCGCTCACCGGCATCGTCGGCAGTCTCGCCGCGCTCGAGGCGGTGCGCGCGATCGTCGGCTTCGGCGAGGACAGCGCGGGCAAGCTGCTGCTGGTCGATACGCTGGCGCTGCGCTTTCGCACGCTGCTGCTGCCCAAGGATCCGGGATGCCCCGCATGCGGGGGCTGACGATCCTCGTCGCGACCGCCGATGCCACGCGCTTGCGCGCCGCGCTCTCGACCGCTGCCGCGGCGGCGGCGCTGGGCGGCCGCGTACGCCTGTTCCTGCACGAGGAGGCGGTGCCGCTGCTCGCCGACCTAGACGACCCCGATGCCGCCTGGCTGGCAACCGCGGGGCTTCCCGATCGCGCAATGCTGCTGGCGATGGTTCGGGAGAGCGGCGTCGAACTGCTGGTGTGCCAGTCGGGACTAGCGCTCGCGGGACTGGCGATGGACGCCTTGCCCGCCGACACGCAGGCCGGCGGGCTGGTCAGCCTGCTGGCGACCCTCGGCGAGGATCGCCTGCTGGCGTTCTGAACCGTCCGGCGCAACGCGCCAGACCAGGGGCTTACCGGGCGAGCAGATCCTGGGCGAACGCCCGCACCGCCGGACCGACATCATCGCGCGCGAACGCCGTGGCCAGGTTCGCCTGCAGGAACCCCGCCTTGTCGCCGCAATCGTAGCGGATCCCCTGAAAGGTGACGCCGTGGAACGGCTGGTTGCCGATCATCCGCGCCATCGCATCGGTCAGCTGGATCTCGCCGCCGGCACCGGTCTCCTGGGTCTCCAGCACGCGCATCACCTCGGGCTGGAGCACGTAGCGGCCGATGACCGCCAGGTTGGAGGGGGCGGTACCCGCCTTGGGCTTCTCGACCAGGCCCTGCACCTCGGTAAGCGTCCCGTCCCGGCTGCCGGGCGTGATGACGCCGTACTTGTCCGTCTGATCGTCCGCCACTTCCTGCGCGCAGATCAGGTTGCCGCCGACCTTGTTGTAGGCGTCGACCATCTGCTTGAGGCAGCCGGGCTTGCCCACCATGAAATCGTCGGCGAGCAGCACCGCGAAGGGCTCGTCGCCGACGATGTCGCGCGCGCACCACACCGCGTGTCCCAGCCCCATCGGCTCCTGCTGGCGGACATAGGCGGCGCGGCCCGGCTTCAGCCGCGTTGCATCGAGGACGTTCAGCGACTTGCCGCGATCCGACATGGTCGATTCGAGTTCGTAGGCGATGTCGAAATGGTCCTCGATCGCCGACTTGCCGCGGCCGGTGACGAAGATCATCTGCTCGATGCCCGCCTCAAGCGCTTCCTCGACCGCGTACTGGATCAGCGGGCGGTCGACGACCGGCAGCATCTCCTTCGGCATGGCCTTGGTCGCCGGCAGAAAGCGGGTGCCGAGGCCCCCAACCGGAAACACCGCCTTGCGAAGAGGTTTGATGGACATGGTCGTTCCCTGTTGTTGGTCGCCACGGTCGGACGACCGTCGACAGGATCAGGCCCCCCAGCCCGCGTGCCGAGGCGATTAGCACTCCCCCGAGTTCCGCGATAGAAGGCGGAGATGGCACCGCACCAAAACCGACGCATTCTGGTCGTATTCGGTACACGGCCGGAAGCGATCAAGCTGTTCCCCGTGCTCCACGCGCTCGCCGCGCAACCGGGGCTGGAGGTCCGCAGCTGCGTCACCGCGCAGCACCGCGGGCTGCTCGACCAGGTGCTCGCGATCGCCGGGCTGGTGCCCGACATCGACCTCGACCTGATGGAACCCGGCCAGTCGCTCGACCGACTGACCGCGCGGCTGCTGCTCTCGCTCGGCGAGGTGATGGACCGCGAGCGGCCGGATCGGGTGATCGTCCAGGGCGATACCGCCACCGCGATGGTGGGGGCGCTCGCCGCCTATTACCGCAAGATCCCGGTCGCGCATGTCGAGGCGGGGCTCCGCTCCGGCAACATCTACCAGCCCTGGCCCGAAGAGGTGAACCGGCGGATCGTCGCGCCCATCGCCGACCTGCATTTCGCCCCGACGGAGACTGCGGCCGCGGCATTGCGTGCCGAGAACGTCGACCCGGCGACGATCCATATCACCGGCAACACGGTAATCGACGCACTCCACGCGACCCGCGACCGCATTGCCGCCGATCCCGCGCTTGCCGCCGCCGTCGCACCGATCGCCGAGCGGTTCGCGGGCAAGCGGATCGTTCTGGTCACTACCCATCGCCGCGAGAATTTCGGCGACGGCATGGCGGCGATCGCGCGTGCCGTGGCGCGCATCGCCGATCGTCCCGACGTGGCGGTCCTCTTCCCGATCCACCCCAACCCCAATGTCCTCGCGGCGATGGATGCCGTGCTCGGCGACCGGCCCAACGTCGCCCGGATCCCCCCGCTCGACTATCCCAACTTCATCCGCGCGCTCGAACTCGCGCATATCGTGCTCACCGACTCCGGCGGCGTGCAGGAGGAAGCGCCGGCACTCGGCAAGCCGGTGCTGGTGATGCGCGAGACCACCGAGCGCCCCGAAGGCGTTACGGCTGGGACCGCGCGGCTTGTCGGCCCGCACGAGGACCGTATCGTTTCGGGAATCTTCACGCTGCTCGACGATGACAGCGCCTATGCGGCGATGGCCCGCGCGCATAATCCGTTCGGCGACGGCCGGGCATCGGCAAGGATCGCGGAGATCGTGGTACGTGGTTTCGGACACTGAACTGAAGGTCTGCATGCTCGGGCTGGGCTATATCGGCCTGCCCACCGCCGCGGTGATCGCGCGCTCGGGCGCCGCCGTGCTCGGCATCGACGTCGATCCTCGCGTGGTTGACACGGTCAATTCGGGCAAGGTCCACATCGAGGAGATCGACCTCGACGGCCTGGTTTCGGGCGTGGTGGCGCGCGGGTTGCTGCGCGCCGCCACCGCAGTCGAGCCGGCCGACGTGTTCGTGATCGCGGTACCGACACCGTTCGGGCCAAACCACGAGCCCGACATCACCTATGTGCTGGAGGCCGCCGCCAGCATCGCCGGCGTCCTCAAGGCCGGCGATACGGTGATCCTCGAATCGACCTCGCCGATCGGCACCACCGAGCGGGTGGCGGCGCTGCTCGCCGAGCGTCGTCCCGATCTGGCCGTCCCAGGCCACGGCAGCGGCACCGCCGATGTCGCGATCGCCTATTGTCCAGAGCGGGTGCTCCCCGGCCGCATCCTCGTCGAATTGATCGACAACGATCGCGTGATCGGCGGAATCACACCCCGCTGCGCGCGCAAGGCGCTGCATTTCTACCGCCGCTTCGTCCGCGGCGCTTGCGTCACCACCACCGCGCGCGCCGCGGAGATGACCAAGCTCACCGAAAACGCGTTCCGCGACGTCAACATCGCCTTCGCCAACGAATTGTCGGTGGTCGCGGACACGATGGGAATCGACGTGTGGGAGGTGATCCGCCTCGCCAACCGGCATCCCCGCGTCAACATCCTCTCGCCCGGCCCCGGCGTCGGCGGACATTGCATTGCGGTCGACCCCTGGTTCCTGGTCCACGGCGATCCCGAGAACACCCGACTGATCCGCACCGCGCGCGAGGTCAACGACGCGAAGATCGCCCACACCATCGATCGCGCAGAGGCGCTGGCCGAGGCAGCGCCGGACGCGCCGTTCGCGTGCCTGGGTCTGGCGTTCAAGGCGAACATCGACGATTTTCGCGAAAGCCCGGCACTAAAGGTCGCGCTGCACTTGGCCCATCGTTTCGGCGACCGCGTGCGGATCGTCGAACCCTATGCGCCGCGGCTACCGCATGCGTTCGACGACACCGGCGCGACGCTGGTCGATCTCGACACCGCGCTGGAGACCTGTCCTACGCTGGTGGTGCTGGTCGACCACGACCTGTTCCGCTCCGTGCCGCTGGAAGAGCGAGCGGACAAGTGCGTCCACGACGCCCGTGGTATCTGGCCGGACCAGCCGAAAACTCCGGCCGCAGGCGCGCCGTTTCGGATGGCAGGCTGAACGGCGGGACGCGGCGGAAGAGTAGCGCGCCAGGGTAGCTTGAGCGACGAACGCGGGATGTACTGCTCCAGGCAGCGTGTGGCCTTTTGTCGAGACAGCCAGTGCGACAGGTTAAGCAGGCGGAGCAGGGCCGCCTTTCAAAGCATCTTGGCTAGCGGCTCGATACCGTGAGGTCTGCACCCTTGCCAGGAGATGCCAGCTTTCACTGGCATGACGAACTGGTGACTCGGTGCGCCTTCCCTCCCCCTCGGGCGAGCAGGCACCGTTTCGAAGGCGTTGCTGCAGGACGAGAAAACGCGCGCTCACTTTCAAAGCGCCAAAGTCTGCTGGCGGATCAGTCTGCAGCGCCGCCACCGGGCCTGCGAATAAGGGGTCGCGTCTCCGTGCTGCCGCTTAAGGCAAGTGCGCGCATGCTGGCTCAATACCGTCAAGAACACGGTAGCCCTCTGCAGGGGCGAACACGCGGGAAGCGGCGCGAATACGCCAGCGGCGGTCGCGTAGCTTTAACCGTCAGACGTACGCTTGAAATCGACATCCTGGCCCCTGCCGCCCTCCTCTCAAAACGCGTTGCGGTGCACCAGCACGCGGATGGTTTGGATCAGGATCAGCAGATCGCGCCAAATCGTCCAGCCGTTGAGATATTCGAGGTCTGCCTGCAGCCGGTTTATCAGGTCGCTACGGTGGTTGGTGGCGCCGCGATAGCCGCGCACCTGCGCAAGACCGGTCAGACCCGGCTTGGCGGCATGGCGATGCCAGTAGCGGGCGTCGATCTCCCAGAACAGTTGGTCCTCGGCGCGCGAGCCGATCGCGTGGGGCCGCGGACCGACGATCGACATGTCGCCTGCCAGGACGTTGGCGAGTTGCGGCAATTCGTCGAGGCTGGTGCGACGCAGGAATCGTCCGGCTCGCGTGATCCGGTCGTCGTCGCGCGTCGTCGAGGCGTGCCCCTCCCCGTCGCATCGCTCCGCGCGCATGCTGCGGAACTTGCGCATGTGAAACATCCGATTGCCGCGCCCGATGCGGCGCTGGACGAAGAACACCGGTCCCGGAGACTCGAGCCGGATCGCAAGCGCCACGAGCACCAGCAAGGGGGAGAGGAGAAGGAGCGTAGTGCCCGCTACGATCAGGTCGAACAGCCGCTTGATCATCCGCTCCTCAAGCCCGAGCGGCCCCTTGGCAACGATCAGCGTGGGGTCGGCGCCGAACCGCGCCACACCGATGGGCGTGACCGTGGCGAGTTCGGGCGCGAGGATCTCGCCCTGCACATTGGCGCCTTGCAGCGCGTGCACCCAGGCGGCCCGGCGCTCGGCCGCACAGGCGACGATGACGCGGTCGGCGCGGCGTAGCGCCACCGCCAAGCGATCGTACATCATCGGATCATGGCTGGCGGGATCGAAGCCGGTCGTCGCCAGCACCGCGGAATAGGGCAGGCCCGCCACCCGCTGAAACGTTCCGGCGTCGGCCAGCACCACCACATTATACGGGTTGCCGCCGATGATCCGCCGCGCGCGCCGCAGCAGCAGCGAACGGGTACTCGCCAAGGCAGCCATGCCGAACAGCGTACCGATCGCATACACGCCGCGGGAAAACTCCTCGCTGGCACGCAGGTAGAAGGCGACGAACAGAACCACCCCGGCGGCGAACAGGAGCGACCGCAGCGCCAGTGCTACCCCCATGCTGCTGCGGTCGATGAGGGCCACCGCAACTCCGCCGCTACTGAACGCGGAGATCAGATAGATCGGCGCGATCGCGAAACCGATCAGCAGCCCCTGCTCCCACCCCGCGGCAGCGTAGAGCGCTCCCGCAAGGAAGTAGCTGCCGACGATCGCGATCAGGTCCGACGTGATCAGCGCCGACAGGAGACGAAAGCGCAATACGCCGCGCGAGGGCTGCCACGCCCTACCGGACCCAGAGCTTGTACTGGCACCAGCTGCAGCCGATACCGGCATGCCCGGCTGATAGCCGAAGACCTCTCCGCCCATTGCCACCCCCGCCCGGAGTAGATAATCGTCGACATGATGGAACAGGAATATGGCTTACTCAAGATTTACTTACCGACAACTAATCCAGTTCGGTAGCGGCGTTAACTTCTCCGCTGATCGTCGGAAGAATGTTCGCAAAGAGCTTGATTTGTCATGGAAATGCGGTCGTCTCGTACAGAGGCGACGAGGACGTGCGAGCGCCCACAGCCCAGCGACTAAAACGACAACGGCCCGGCACCTTAGGTGCCGAGCCGTCGGAGTACAGTCGCCGGGTCGCCGGTTTAACGGCCGGGAGTCCCCTGCGGAGCGGGGGCACCCGGTGCCGGACCGCCCGGGGCCGCGCCGCCGGGACCACCAGGGCCGCCGCCCTGCATCATCTGCTGCATCATCTGCTGGCGCAGCACTGCCTCCGGGATGAAGTCGAGCAGTTCGACGTCGAACTGGAGCGTGATCTTGGCCAGTTCGGCCGGTTCGCCGGTGAGCGGCGGAGCACCGGCCGGGCGCGGCGCGCCATAGCCGAGGTGCGGCGGGATCCAGAAGCGGTACTTGGCGCCCTTGGGCATCATCTTGAGCGCTTCGGCGAAGCCCGGCACGACACCGCGAACCGGCATCGGCGTCTGCTGGTTCTGGTCGAACACGCTGCCGTCCGGGCGCTTGCCGACATAGTTGACCAGCGCGACGTCGTCGTCGGTCGGGGTCGGGCCCGACCCCGGCTCGATGATCTCGTAGCGCAGGCCCGACGCCGTGGTCTCGCCCTTGCTCGTTCCGGCCCAGGCGAGCGCGGCGGCCGCGGCGATCACAAGCGCGATGCCAACCCACAGCCACACGAGGTAGCGCGACTTGACCGGCTGAAGCGGGACGGCGGTGACGGACATGAGAAGCGATCCCGCTTGCGTCCGGCGCGCGACTCGGCCCCGGGCGACGATAGGAAGAGAAACGAAGCTCAGCAGGCTGGGACGTCCAGCGCCCGCAGCGGAGCGCCGGACACGCAGGTCCTACCGGGCGTTGTCACGCTCCGCGCGCTTGCGCTCGAGCTTGCGGGCGCGGCGGACGGCGGCGGCACGCTCGCGCGCGCGCTTCTCGCTGGGCTTCTCGTAGTGACGGCGCAGCTTCATCTCGCGATACACGCCTTCGCGCTGCAGCTTCTTCTTGAGCGCGCGCAGAGCCTGGTCGACGTTATTGTCGCGGACGATGATTTGCATGAGGCCGTGTAACTCCGATTCGTTCGTGCAATAGCAAAGGATCGCCGGAGCAAGGGCTGCGGCGGGATTGGGTGCCCCTACCAGCACGGCCCTCCGCATTCAACCATTTTCCCGCTTGGTCGCGACCGCTCCGGCCGGAGATCGCGACGGATCGTACGGAAATGCGGCGTCGATCCGCAGTTGCGGATCAGAACAGCATCGCGCCGTCGGACTTGCTAGCGAGAATTCGCCCGATCGCGTCGAACAGCGCATCCATCGCCACCGGCTTGAACAGCACCTCGTCCGCCCCGGCGGCGAGACAGCGGTCGCGCAGGTCGGGCGCGGTGTCGGCAGTGACGACGATCAGCGGCAGGTTGCGCTTCGCGTCCGGACGCGCGCGAATGCGCCCGATCGCCTCCAGCCCGTCCATCCCGGGCATCCGCAGGTCGACCAGCACGACGTCGAAGTCTTCCTCGTCGATACGGCGGAAGCCTTCCTCGGCGCGATCCGCCTCCACCATCGTGGCGCCCGCGACATCGAGCATGTCGCGCACCACCCGGCGGTTCATCGCGTCGTCTTCGACAAACAGGACGTTCATCGCCCCCAGGTCCTGGTCGGCGGCGTGAGGGTCAGCGGCGATGCCATGATTTCCAACGCTATTGCGCTATGCTGCGCGTGAAACAAGGGGCGAGTCCCCGGGAGTACCGCGGCTCGTCGCGAAGAGGGTTTCGACGAGGCGAGCGCCGGACACGGGCTTGGCGATCACGAGGTCGAAGCCGGCAGCCAGCAGGGTGGCGCGAGTCGCCGCGTCTAGGTCGGGCCAGAGGATCGCGCTGGTCGCGCCCGCAGCCTTGGCGGCGGCGGCGAGCGGTGCCGTCCGCGACCGCAGATCACCCTCGCCATCAAGCGCGGCCGCATCTGCAAGCACGCGAATCACGCCGCCGCGGGCGAGCTCGGCAAGCGCCTGATCGACCGTGGTGGCGAAGCGCAGATCGGGGGCATGTGGCGCGAACAGCGCCTTCAGCATGCCGCGAACGATGGGATTGCGGTCGAGCACGAGCATGCCGGCCCCCGACCCGCCGGCTGCCTCGTCTTCGGCGGGCGGCGCTACCTCCACCAGCGGCAGATCGACGATGAAGGTCGCCCCCTCCCCCGCGACGCTGTCGACGCGGATGTCTCCGCCGAGCGCCTCTGCGAGATTGCGGCAGATGGTGAGGCCGAGGCCCGTGCCGCCATAGTGGCGGGTGGTGCCGGCATCGACCTGACGGAAGGATTCGAAGATCTGCGCGTGCTTGTCGGCGGGGATGCCGATGCCGGTGTCCCAGACCGCAATGGAAAGCCGACGCTCGGCTCCCTCACCGTCGGCGGACACGCGTACCCCGACGCCCCCCTGGTGGGTGAACTTCAGCGCATTCGACAGGAGATTGAAGACGATCTGCCGCAGCCGGGTCGGATCGCTCTCGATCCAGCGGGGGACGTCCCGACACTCCAGCGCAAAGGTCATGCCGCGGCCGTGCGCCTGTTCTTCCCAGAGCCGCGTCGCATCGCGCAGCGTCGCCGAGAGATCGACGGTGGTGCGATCGACGGTGAAGTTGCCGTTCTCCATCTTGGCAACGTCGAGGATGTCGTCGACCAGCCCGCGCATCCGCATGCCGGCGCCGTGGACGATGTCGATCCGCTCGCGCGTGGCAGGCGCCAGCCCGGGATCGGCGAGCATCACCTGGGTCATGCCGAGGATGCCGTTGAGCGGAGTCCGGATCTCGTGACTGGTGGTGGCGAGGAACTCGGTCTTGGTCGCCAGCGCCTTTTCCAGCGCGACGTTGGTGATGCCGAGGTCGATATTGACCGCGCGAGTCTCGTTCCGGCTACGCCGCAGCGTGACGATGCCGAAGGTGAGCAGGCCGACGAGCAACGCCACCGCCGCAGCGATCCCGCCGAACAGAATCCGCTCGAAACGCGCGCGCGCACGCTCGAACGCTACGTTGCGGCGCAGTTCCTCCGCCTTCAGCCGGGCGATACGCAGTTCCTGGTTCTGGAAATCGAACCGCGCCCCCATCAGCGCCGCCTTGGCCGACGTCGCGATCTCGAGCGCCTGCTCGTCGAGCCGCCGCAACGCGAAAAGGTGCGCGACCGCCTTCCCCGGCTCGCCCGCCCGACGGTAGATCTGGGCCGCGACGAGGTGGTTGTCCCGCATCGCGAGCGTGGTCTCCGCGAGCGGTACGCCGTCGAAGCTCCGCTCGATGAGCGTCCGCGCCTGCCCGACACGCCCCTGCTCCAGCGCAACCCGCGCGGCGACGCTGTCGATTTGAGAATCGAGTTCCGCGTTACGTGCGGCGCGGGCGAGATCGGTCGCTTGCGAAATGCTTTCACTCGCTGCCGCAACCTGCTTCGCGTTCAACTGAGCGCGGGCAAGGTTGGCCAGAATCCGCGCGCGAACCCCCTTGCTGTCGCGCGGCGAAAATTCGAGCGCCTTCGTGAAGGCGACAGATGCCTCCTGGAACCGCCCCATCTCGGTGAGGACGTTACCCAGGCCATTGTAGGTCGCGGAGCTCAAGATGGGATCGTCCGAGAAGATTTCTCGCGCTTGGTTGAAATACCGTTGGGCGCCCGCGAAATCGCCACCCTCCCGGTATAGAGAAGCCAGCCGGATCAGAACGCGCGCCTCACTGCGCAGATCAGGACCTTGCGCAAACGCTCGGTAGGCGCCCTGATAATCGGCAAGCGCGGCCGACACTTTCCCGTCAGCAGCATTCAAGTCGCCTCGGGTCAAGAGAACCTGTCCGCGGAACGCGGCTGGTGGCGGCAGCTTCGCCATCTGCCTTGTCACCCGCTCCAGCAAGCGCCGGCTCGCGCCTGTGTCCTGATTCAAGCGTGACAGAGCATCCGCCTGAACCCAGCGTGCCGTCATCACGACGAGCGGATCGACGGATGCGGTTCGAAGCGCCCGTTTTTCCACGTCGTTGCTTAATGCCAAAGCGTGCCTGGGATCCTGCCCGAGGACAGCTTGCGCCTGTTCCAGTTGCGTTTGAAAAGCGGTGTCGGCCGGCACCTGCGTGCTAGGTTGCGATACGGCGACGCTTCCACCGCATGCGCACCAGATGAGAAGCGCCGCTACGCTTGGCGCAAGCGCCCATCGCCCACCGCCCATTCCGCCCCCGCGCTGCCAGATCATCCGGTCTTCCAGAGACGGTCCGAGCGGCGGAACGAGAAAGGCTGGTTGTTGAGCGCCTTCAGGTGCGAGGCCTCGTCGAGGAACAGGCGGAAGGCGTCGATCTCGACGGGGCGGCTGATCAGATACCCCTGGATCATGTCGCATCCCATCACGCCGAGCAGCGCCATCGCCGCCGGCGTCTCCACCCCTTCCGCGGTAACCTCCATGTCGAGGGCATGGGCGAGATCGATCGTCGAGCGCACGATCAGCGGATCGCGATTGCTGCTGGTCAGCTGCGTCACGAAGAGCTTGTCGATCTTCAACTCCCGCGCCGGCAGCTGCTTGAGATAGGCCAGCGACGAAAGACCCGCTCCGTAATCGTCGATCGCGATCTCCACGCCGATCTCGGCGAAGCGCTGCAGGTGCCGGATCGCGCATTGCGGGTCGCGGATAACGGCAGTCTCGGTGATCTCGAAGCCGATCTTGGCGTCGCGCTCGGCAAGGATCCGGCACGCCGCTTCGACGAACGCCACATCGGCGAGCAGCACGCCCGAAATGTTGATGAACACCGGAATGTCGTAGCCGGCCTCCGCCAGCATCCGCTGGTCGCGGATCACGCGATCGAGCGTCCACAGCGTCAGCTCGACGATGGCCTGGCTCTGCTCGGCCGCTTCGATGAACTCCCCGGGCAGCACGAGCCCGCGGGCGGGATGGCGCCAGCGAACCAGCGCCTCGGCGCTCGCGACCTGCTGCCGCCGGACGTGCACCTTGGGCTGGTATTGCAGGAAGATCTCGCCGTCGCGGATCGCCCGCGGCAGTTCGTGGATCAGTTCGAGCGGATCGATGCCCGGCTCGCCCTGCGCGACGTCGCGAAAGACATCGCGAGCCTGAGCGCGGGCATCGGACAGCGCCTTTTCCGCACCTTCGACCAGCCGCACTTCCTCGCAGTCGCAGTTGCGTCCCGCCGCGCCGCCGACACGCAGCCGTACGAGATGATGCTCACCGTCGAGGTCGAGCGGCTCGGCCATGCTGGCCTGCAACGCCTCGGCGGCCGTTTGAACCGCCGCGAACTCCGCCGCTTCAAACTCCACGGCGATGAGCCGATCCGACAGGGCACGCCCGCGGCTGTTCGCCAGCGCGCCCGTGCACCTCAGGATCAGTTCCTCTGCCAAGGTCAGCGCGCGTGCGAGCCCCAGATAGCGTCGGAGCGCGCCGAAGTTGGCGACTTCCACCAGAAGCAGGACGCGCAGCAGATCTACGGTGCAGGTCTCGCGATCCAGCACATCGTACCGCTGCGCGCCGGAGCGCACTGCCTCCCCCGTCGAGCCAACGAGCTCCGAATCCGCTCGTCCCAGCGCAGGCGGCTGGGAGGTACCTTCCTCCGGGCGGAACGGCATGAGCGAGGGTGGCGTCATAGCCTCGCCGAGATCGCACGCAGAGTTGAAGGTCTAGTTAATAACAAAAGTGCGAGTGGTTACTCTTGCATTAGGGTTAAGAATGCGTTAACTAAGGCTTAGAACAAGCACGGAGGCGACTATGTTGTTCGAAATCATCGCTTTTTTCCGCAAGAGCTACGGCAGCGACATCAATCCCTGGTAAACCTGCCAGCGGGTCGGTACGCCGCTCCGAGTTGTGAAAAGCCGTTCGGTCGCAAGATCGGACGGCTTTTTCGATTCCGGGCGGGTCGAGTGCCTCTGTAGAGCACAAGGCGCTCGGCCAGAGCGCCACGCCCGGTAGCCTTCTCCGCGAAGCGCTCGGCCGGATTGCCCAGCTCCAGAGCCGTTCCGACCTTCCCACCCGCGACAATCGCCCATATGTGCCGATGCTTGGGACATGCCCGGGACGCTCCAGCAGGATCGTTTCGGCACGGAAGAAAGAGCTAGCACATGCGCATCGTCATGATCGGATCGGGGTACGTCGGCCTGGTATCGGGCGCCTGCTTCGCCGATTTCGGACATGACGTGGTCTGCGTCGACAAGGACGAGAGCAAGATCGCCAAACTGCGCGCGGGCGGCATCCCGATCTACGAGCCCGGTCTCGACGAGTTGGTCGCGCGCAACGTCGCCGCCGGCCGCCTCTCCTTCACCACCGAGCTTTCCAGTCCCGTCGCCGAGGCAGATGTCGTCTTCATCGGCGTCGGCACGCCGTCGCGCCGCGGCGACGGCCACGCCGACCTCTCCTACGTCTATGCCGCCGCCCGCGAGATCGGGGCGGCGATCAAGGGCTTCACCGTCGTCGTCACCAAGTCGACCGTTCCCGTCGGCACCGGCGACGAGGTCGAGCGCATCATCGCCGAGGTGAACCCGGACGCCGAGTTCGCGGTCGCCTCCAACCCCGAGTTCCTGCGCGAAGGCGCGGCGATCGAGGACTTCAAGCGTCCCGATCGCATCGTCGTCGGCATCGAGGACGAGCGCGCGCGGGCGCCGATGGAAGAGGTCTACCGCCCGTTGTTCCTCAACCGCTCGCCGGTGCTGTTCACCGGCCGGCGCACCAGCGAGCTGATCAAATACGCCGCCAACGCCTTCCTGGCGATGAAGATCACCTTCATCAACGAGATCGCCGACCTGTGCGAAAAGGTCGGCGCGGACGTGAAGGACGTCTCGCGCGGCATCGGCCTCGACAACCGCATCGGCGCCAAGTTCCTCCATGCCGGTCCCGGCTACGGCGGCTCGTGCTTTCCCAAGGACACGCTGGCGCTCGTCAAGACCGCACAGGATTACGAAGCGCCGATCCGGCTCATCGAGACCACCGTCGCGGTCAACGACACGCGCAAGCGCGCGATGGCACGCAAGGTGATCGCGGCGCTGGGCGGCGACGTCCGCGGCAAGTCGATCGCGCTGCTCGGACTCACCTTCAAGCCGAACACCGACGACATGCGCGATTCCCCAGCGCTCGCGATCGTCCAGGTGCTCGAAGACGCCGGCGCCACGGTGCGCGCCTATGATCCGGAGGGCATGGACGCGGCGCGCGCGCTGATGCCCGACATCGTCTATACCGATTCGGCCTATGCCGCGGCCGAAGGCGCGTGCGCGGTGGTGATCGTCACCGAATGGGACGCGTTTCGCGCGCTCGATCTCAAGCGGCTGGCCGGGATCATGGCGCAGCCGGTGATGGTCGATCTGCGCAACATCTATCGCGCCGATGCGGTCGAGCCGTCCGGCTTCGCCTACCACGGCATCGGCCGGCCGGGGCATCCCAAGGCGGACGAGCCGGTCGCACCGGCGCCTGCCGACGCGGTCGCCGACTGATGCGCTACCTGATCACCGGCACCGCCGGGTTCATCGGGTTCCACCTCGCGCGCCGCCTGCTCGCGGACGGGCACGACGTCACCGGCTTCGACGGGATGACGCGCTACTACGACGTGCGCCTGAAGCAGGCGCGCAACGCGGTGCTGGCGCAGTATGACCGCTTCCGCATGGTCGAAGGGATGCTCGAAGACCGCTCCGCGCTCTACCAGGCGGCCGAGGTCGCCGAGCCGGAGGTGATCGTCCATCTCGCCGCACAGGCTGGGGTGCGTTACTCGATCGAGGCGCCCGGCACCTATGTCGACAGCAATCTTACCGGGTCGTGGAACGTGCTGGAACTGGCGCGCGCACTCCAGCCGCAGCATCTGCTGATGGCGTCGACCTCGTCGCTTTACGGCGCCAATCCGACGGTGCCGTTCAGCGAGTCGCACCGCGCCGACGAACCGCTCAGCCTCTATGCCGCGACCAAGAAGGGCATGGAGGCGATGGCGCACAGCTATGCGCATCTGTTCGGCGTGCCGAGCACCATGTTCCGCTTCTTCACCGTCTATGGCCCGTGGGGCCGCCCGGACATGGCGCTGTTCAAGTTCACCGACGCGATCCTCGGCGACCGTCCGATCGACGTCTATGGCCACGGCCAGATGGCGCGCGACTTCACCTATATCGACGACCTGATCGAGGCGGTGGTGCGGCTGGCGGCGGTGCCGCCCGGCGAGGACAATCGCGCGACGGGAGAGGCGCTGATCGACACGCTGTCCCACCAGGCCCCCTATCGCGTCGTCAACATCGGCGGTGGCAAGCCTACCCCGCTGATGGACTTCATCCGCACCATCGAGGCGGCGACCGGCGCGGCCGCCAAGCTCAACATGATGGACATGCAGGCCGGCGACGTGCCGCGCACCTATGCCGACCCCTCGCTGCTCCACGCCCTGACCGGCTATACGCCGCACACCCCGGTGGCCGAAGGCGTGGCCGCCTTCGTCGACTGGTTCCGCGGCTGGCGGGCGGAAACCGCAGGCTGAGGTCGCGCGGGACGACGTAAGCAGAGCATCGCCACCTACGCAATCACTCAGCCGCCCCCGGTTCGGCTCGGCGACAACCCGCGCGTGTCCGGGCGCAGCGCGTCGAAGGCGGGCAGATCGTCGGTGATCGACATCCAGCCGGGCGCCTCCCGAACGTACAGACGAAAGGTGGGAGACACCGCGCCGGGGTCGTCGAGCGCGGCCGCCACGATGTCGATCTCGTCGGGCTGGTGCGCGACGTGGATCGTCAGGGGATCGCCGCAGTCGAGACAATAGCCGCGCTCGCCAAAGGGCGTCGACCGGTAGCGCCCCAGGCGATCCGCACCCCGTTCGACGACGAAGTCCGCAAGCGGGACGGTGGTGAAGACCAAGCCGCCCGACCCGGAAACATGCTGGCAGATCCGGCAGTGACACCAACCCGTATCGTACGGGGTGCTTCGCAGCCGGAACCGAATTCCTCCGCAGGAACAGCCGCCGGTCAGCATTCCGCT
The DNA here is from genome assembly GCF_047975845.1 of Sphingomonas mangrovi. Taxonomy (NCBI): domain Bacteria; kingdom Pseudomonadati; phylum Pseudomonadota; class Alphaproteobacteria; order Sphingomonadales; family Sphingomonadaceae; genus Sphingomonas; species Sphingomonas mangrovi. The sequence goes on from NZ_JBIUCZ010000002.1 coordinate 90,652, forward strand.
TCTCCCCTTCATATCCGAACTGCTCAACGCGCGAACGATGGACGAAGCAGCGGGCGCTTCCAGTCCATACCTAAATTTGATATTTATCTTGGTACATTGGTAACGTAAGTACGGAGGCGCTATGGAGATCGAGCGGGTACAGACCGGCGTCCGCATCGAACGGCGGCTGCTCAAGGTGCTGAAAGGGCTGGCCGAACATCTCGACATGCCGCTCGGCGAGTTGATCGAGGGTATCGTGCTGCACGCGTTCGAGGGTGCGCACCCGTTCTCGCCCGAAACGCGGTCGAAGATCGACGGACTCAAGGCCGTCTACGATCTCACCTTGACCGCCGCCGACAGCCACCACCTGACGGAAGCTCGTTCGCGCGAGGAAGCAGGCGATGCGTGACGTCCCCTCCCCGGCGATGCGCGTCCGCCGTCACGGCAGCTTCCAGCTCGATCTGCCCCCGGTCGAGGCGTTCAAGCTGTTCACCGCAGCCGGCGAACGGCTCTGGGTTCCCGGCTGGTCGCCGACCCTGCTGGGTGCGCTCCCCCAGCATCCCGGGCTTGTCTTCACGACCGGGCACGGCCCGGAGCACACCGTCTGGACCGTGCTCGACAGCGACCCCGCCACCGGACGGCTGCGCTATTCCCGTGTGACGCCGGGATCGCGAGCGGGGATCGTGACGGTACGCGTGACGCCTGCCGCCGACGGATCGCACGTCGCCGTCGACTATGATCTGACCGCGCTCGGCGAAGACGGCGAGGCGGCGCTCGACGCCTACTCCCTGGACGCGTTCGCGGAGATGATGGAGGCATGGCGCCGGCTGATCGTCGCCATGCTGGCCGAGCGTCGGGCCGACCTGCTCACGCTTCTGGTCTAGCAGAACGCAGCGGACCGCCACATCGCGGGCGTGTCAGGCGCCGCAGCAGCGCTTGGACTTCTTCCCGGATCCGCAGCGGCAGGGGTCGTTCCGGCCGATCTTCCCCGATACCGCCGGCGTCGGCGCGACCATGCCGGTCCCTCGCACGGCGTGCAGCCGCAACACCGCAGCGACGATGTCCGCGGGCGCCTCGCTATGGATGGCGTTGATCTCGACGCTGTCGAGCGAGCTCTCGTTGCGGGCGATCGCGATCAGTAGCGACAGTCGTTCCAGAGCATCGGCGGCGTCGCCGTCGTTCCCCAGCGCGTCCCAAGCCTCCGGCCGGAGCGCCATCGCCTCGGCGAAGCCGTCGAGCCACAGCTCCCACAGCAGCTCGCCGTTCCGCTCGTCGACGTCGAAGACCGGCTGGAGCTTGCCGCGCGCCAGGTCGCGCGCGATCTCGGTCTGACGCGCCGTCACCGCATCGGCGAACCAGCGGACGTCGAGTTCGTCCTCGAACGGCGGCACCCCGCTCTCGTCGGAGCCCCACACGATCTCCAGCCACTCGCCACGCAGGATCGGCTCGGGGCTCACCAGTATGCCGGTAAGGAAGCCGTCGAGTTCGCTGAGCAGCATGGGCTCCTCCAGCGGCAGATCGGCCAGCGCATCGTCTAGGCGACGGAAACGCGAAGGAAGCTGTTTCATGCGTAGATCCTGGTATCGAGAGGCGCGCGGCAAGCGCTCTTTAGCAGCGGAAAGCGCCTAGTCGCGCGGGCAAGTCGAATGCCATAGATCTCTCACCAGCCGCTCGCCTCCACCTGCGGACCTATGCGGTGTTGCCGCAACACGGTCATGGCGACGGTGCTGGCGATGGCAGTTCCCGGCGAAGGTAGCGCCGTAGCTGGCATTCTCGAACCGCGCTACTCTCACGCTGCGGTCCGCTTTGCAGGTCGCTTGTCGTATCCGATATGGCGAGCGGACCCGCTGCCTACGGTTCGTCGGGCAGGCCGCCTGCGACGCCCCCTATCGAGCCGGCGCGAGCCCCGCCAGAATGAGCTCGATCCCGGCGGCGAACTGATCGCGATCGTCGTGGCCCGGCAACTGGGCCGCGGCAGCGCGCAGGAACGGGTACTCCGCCGGATCCAGTCGCCCCCAGCGTTCGGCAACCGCGCCCAACAGCGCCCTTCGATCGGCCTCACCGGGATGGCGACGCGCGTTCGCCGCATTCTGGCCGGCCACTCCCATGATGTAGTTCACGCACGCCGACCAGGCGTCGAAGCGCGCGCCCTCCGGGACGCCGAGCGACTGAAGCCGCCCGCCGATGCCTTCGAAGAATCGCAGCGTCGCCGCTTGCGTCGGGTCGAGAGAGAGTTGGGCGCCTACCCAGGGGTGCGCGTCGAACGCATCGAACAGGGCAAGCGCGATCTCGCGGATTGCCGCGCGCGGATCGGGGCTCGCGCCGACCGTGTCCATCGCCAAGCCGACGACATGGTCGGCAGCCGCCGCCAACAAGGCGTCCTTGTCGGCGACGTGCCAATAGATCGCCCCGCTTCCGGTCGCGAGCCGCGTCGCGAGGGCGCGGAACGTCAGCGCCCGCTCACCCTCGGCATCGAGAATGGCGATCGCCGCCTCGACGATCCGCTCCCGGGTCAGCGCCTCGGTACGCCGTTCCGACCGTTGGCTCCTGCTCACCATCGCACCTGCTTGACACACCTGGAACGCAGTTCCAAGAGTGGGTGACTGGAACGGCGTTCCAGTCACAACTTCGGAGAAGCTTGTATGACCCTTCCCGTCACGATCATCGGTGCAGGCCTGGGCGGCCTGGTCTTCGCGCGCGTCCTGCACCTCCGCGGCATTGCTGCCATCGTCTACGAGGCGGAGCCGTCCCCTTCGGCGCGCACGCAAGGCGGCCTGCTCGATATCCATGCCGGGGACGGCCAGGTCGCGTTGCAGGCAGCGGGGCTGACCGACGCGTTCCGGAAGCTCATCCTCGAAGGGCGCCAGCAGTTCCGGATTCTGGACCAGGACGGCGAGGTGTTGCTCGACCAGCCCGACGACGGGACGGGCGGCCGCCCCGAAGTGCAACGCGGCGAGTTGCGGCAGATGCTGCTCGATTCGCTCCCGGCGGACGCCGTCCGGTGGGGGCGCAAGGTGCGGGAGGTCCGCACGCTGGGCGACGCAAGCCACGAGGTGACCTTTGCCGATGGCGCGTCGATCCGAACGGGTTTGCTGGTCGGTGCGGATGGTGCCTGGTCGAAGGTCCGGCCGTTGCTCTCAAGCGCCGTCCCCGAATACACCGGCACCGCCTGCGTCGAGACGTATCTGTTCGACGCAGATACGCGGCACCACGCGAGCGCCCGCGCGGTCGGCGGCGGCGCGATGAGTGCCGCCGCTCCGGGCAAGGCGATCATGGCGCACCGCGAGCGCGGCGACACGCTCCACACCTACGTGATGCTCACCAGGCCGGCGGATTGGTTCGCCACCATCGACTTCACCGATCCCGCGGCTACCCGCACGCGGATCGCCAAGGAGTTCGCCGGTTGGGCGCCGGCGCTCGCCGCGCTGATCACCGACAGCGACACGGCGCCGGTGCTGCGCGCGTTCCATTCGCTGCCGGTGGCGCATCAATGGGAGCGCGTTCCCGGGGTGACTTTGCTCGGCGATGCCGCGCACGTCACGGCGCCGAACGGCGAAGGCGCCAACCTGGCGATGTACGACGGTGCGATGCTCGGAGAAGCGCTCGTCGCCAACCCCGGCGACGTCGAGGCGGCACTGTCGCGATACGAAGCGGCGATGTTCGCTCGCAGCCGGAAATCGAGCGAGGAAGGCGCCGGGTTCTACGAGATCCTGTCGAGCGACGATCCTTCGGGGCGGCTGATCGCAATGTTCCGCGAGGGGGAATGAGCTCCCGGAAGTCCGTGCCCAAGGCCGGTGCTTCGCGCCTGAAGCCCCGGATGCGATCGATCGCCGCCAGCTAGGGTTGACGGTTGAGGACGCCCGTTTCGGCGCGGACACAGGATCGCCCGTCCGCTTTGTCGCGGCGGGCGGCCACCGTCACGGCAATCAAGCCGAGTGCCGATGTGCCGGCCCCCGCCAGGGCAACGGCCGGGTAGCCCAGTCCCGATGCGATGACGCCGCCGCCCAATGCTGCCCCCACCGCGTTGCCGAGATTGAACGCGCCGATGTTGACGGCCGAGGCGAGGTTCGGCGCGTCGCTGGCGGCACGCATCACCCGCACCTGCAGCGGCGGGACGAGGGCGAAACTCGCGACGCCCCAGCCGAAGATCACGAGCGGCGTCACCCACAGGCTGGACATGGTGACGGAGAACAGGACGAGGATCGCGGCCAGCGAGGCGAGCGTCACGATCAGCGTGCGGTCGACCGATCGATCGGCGTAGTGCCCGCCGATCCAATTGCCTGTGGTGAGCCCGAGCCCGTAGATCACGAGCATCGCCGTCACATAGCCGAGGGACGCCTCCGTGACCTCGCGCAGGAGCGGCGCGATGTAGGTGAACACGGTAAACATCGCGCTCGATCCCACCACCGTCAGCGCCAGCGCACCGAGCACCTTGCCGCGCGTCAGCACGCGCAGTTCGGCCAGCGGGTCGCCGCCGTCGGCTGCGGGCAACTGCGGCAGGGTCAGCCGCAGCGCCGCCATGGTGACGACGCCCAGGGCGGCGATTCCCCAGAACGACGCGCGCCAACCCAATTGCTCGCCGGCCCATGTCGCCAGCGGCACGCCGACGATGTTCGCGACGGTCAGCCCCATGAACATCGCCGCGACGGCGCTGGCGCGCCGCTCGGGAGCGACCAAGCCGGCGGCGACGATCGATCCTACTCCGAAGAATGCTCCGTGGTTGAAGGAGGTGAGGACGCGTGCGGCGAGCAGCATGCCGTAGCTCCCCGAAACCGCCGACAGGAGATTGCCGAGCGTGAAGATGGCGGCAAGCCCGATCAGCAGCGTTCGCCGCGGTACGCGTCCGGTGGTCAGCGTCATCAGCGGCGCGCCAAGCATCACCCCCAGCGCGTAGGCGCTGATTAGCAGCCCGGCCGCGGGAATGGAGACATGCAGGTCGGCGGCGATGACGGGCAGCATGCCCATCGGCGCGAACTCGGTCACGCCGATGCCGAACCCTCCGATCGCAAGCGCGATCAAACCCGCATTCCCGCCGCGCCGATCAACCATGATATTCCCTCGATCCACTGTGTTCGTGCAAAGGTGGGCATCACGGGGCACAGCGGTTAGGCCGGACGAACGCCAAGGAGCTTTGCGATGGATGCAAAACTACGCAGAGGCGCCGACCGGGCGGGAGCGCTGGCGCTGTTCGCTGCGATCGACGAGCAAGGAAGCTTCTCGGCGGCCGGCCGCGTGCTCGGCATCAGCCCGTCCGCGGTAAGCCGGGGGGTCGACCGGATCGAGGAGCGCCTCGGCGTCAGGCTACTGCTGCGCTCCACGCGGAGCCTCTCCCTCACGGCGGAGGGGCAGGCCTATCTTCGCGCAGCCCATCACATCCTGGCGGAACTCGACAGCGCCGAGCAGCAGATCGCCGACCGGGGCGCGCCACGAGGGCGGCTGCGGATCAGCGCGGCGCTCTCGCACGGTCGCCTGTGCGTCGTCCCGCTGCTGGGTCGCTTCGCGGCGCTCTATCCGCACATCCAGCTGGACGTTTCGCTGACCGATGCGCTGGTCGACGTCGCGGCGGGAGACGCCGACGTCGCGATCCGGGTCGGCGCGCTTGCGAGCAGCAGCCTCACCGCGCGGAAAGTGGGGTCGGCGCGCAGGGTGGTCGTGGCAGCGCCCGACTATCTCGCACGGCATGGCACCCCGGAGACGCCCGAGGACCTGCGCCACCACAACTGCCTCAATTTCACCTTCCGACGCGACCGGCCGCATTGGCCATTCCGGCACGACGGACGGGAGTACGCCCTGCCGGTGACGGGCAACCTGGAGGCCAATAACGGCGACACCGTCGGGCAGCTCGCCGCACTCGGCATGGGAATTGCCCGCGTCGGCGCCTTCGCCGTCGCTGCCGACATCGCGCAAGGACGCCTTGTGCCCATCCTCGAGCGGTTCAATCCCGGCGACATGGAGGACTTCCACGCCGTGTTCGTCGGTGGCGCCAGCACGCCGGCACGCGTCCGCGTGTTCGTAGACTTCCTGGCGGACGCCCTGTCGGGACGATGACCGCTGCGGGACGGGCAAAGGGGTTCCCGATCGAGCAGGCTTCGTCCCGGTTAAGCCGTCAGAACCGAACTTCGCCAGGTCGCGCGAACCCGAGAACGCTCTCCCTGTAAGGCCAGATCGCTCTTGGCCCGAACCGCTGCCCGGCTGGCTCCCGATCAGGGTGTTGGAAGCCCACGCGCCCAGTTGAGAAGCCGCGCCTTCAGCCGATCGCGGCGGGCGGGCTGCGCGGCTGCCACGTTCCGGGTTTCGTTCGGATCGGTCGAAAGGTCGTAGAGCTGCACGTTGCTCCCGTCGGCCTCCGCGAGGAGCTTCCAGTGCCCGTCACGGACAGCCAGCCGAGGCGCACGATCGCGCGTCGGGAACGGTCCTCCCGGCTGGTTCCGAGCGCCGGGAAGGCCGAAGGCCCAGAACAGCGCTGGCCGATCGGCGATGGTGCGCCCCTTCAGAAGGGGCGCCAAGTCCATGCCGGTGGTGGGTGCCGTCAGCTTCACCCCGGCGACCGAGGCGAATGTTGGGAACAGGTCGACGCCCTGCGCGACGGTGGTCTCGTCCCGATGCGGTCGGCGGGTCCCCTCAGGCCAGGAGAGGATCAGCGGTTGCCGGATGCCTCCCTCGTACAAGCTGCCCTTGCGACCGCGCAGCGCGCCCGCGCTCCCGGGTGAGACATGCCCGTCGCGATAGTAGATCTCGCGCGCGGTCGGGCCGTTGTCGGAAGTGAGGACGATCAGCGTGTTGTCGAACTGTCCCATGTCCTTGAGCCGGTCGACCAGATTGCCGATGGCGCGATCCATCTTGACGATCGACGCCTGATATTTGTCGTCGGTCTGGTCGGCGCCCCTTCCCTGCACTTCCTTCAACTGCGCCTCATCCGGGGCCCAGGGATCGTGCACGTCGTTCAGCCAAAGCTGCACGAACCAGGGCTGATCCTGATGCCGGCTGACGAACTCCAGGGTCTTGGAGGCATAGAGCTGGGTCAGGTTGGACTTGCGATCGTAGAAGAAGGGGCCTTGCCCGAGTGCGGCGGACTGGTCGCTCAGCCCCCTTTCCTCGTCCGACACCAGAACTCTGGGGCCCAGGCCTTCGAAGGTCGTGAGGCTCTCGTCGAATCCATAGGCGGTGGGCCACGGCGCATCGTCCACGTCGCGTCCGCCACCCATGTGCCATTTGCCGAAATGCGCGGTCGCGTAGCCGACGCCCTTCAGCAGCGAGGCGACGTTCGGCAGCGTCGGATCGAGCCAATTCGCCTGACCGTGCCGTGCGTTGGCCGCACGATCGTTGATGAACGTCACGAAGTTCAGTTCGGCCGGAAAGCGTCCGGTGAAGAAACCCGCGCGCGATGGCGAACAGATCGGCGCCGCGTCGTAGAAGCGCGTGAGCAGAACCCCCTGAGAGGCGAGTTTGTCGACGTTGGGCGTCTCGACCTTGGTGTTTCCGGTGATCGACAGATCCGCGTAGCCCATGTCATCGATCAGGATGAACAGGATGTTCGGCCGCGGATCGGTCCTCGACGGCGCTGGCGGAGACGGCGCGGCGCGCTGCGCCGGGCCCAGCCCAACGGGCGCTGCGCCCACGAGCATGCACGTCCCCAGCAGCAGGAGCAGGCGGCGAGCACGGAGGCGGTAAGGACGCGCCGAACCTTCCCGACCTTGGGCCGACGAACGGGCGTTGCGGGTGGATGGATGACGGCCGAACATGATCCCGATCTCCTTCCTCTGCGACAGTCTTGGGCGCCGCCGTCACGAACCCGCTTGTACACCAACCGCGAAGGCCGTCTCGCGATAGTCGATGCTATCGTGTCGGTTCGCAAGTTCCCGATGTCGATCGCTGCGAACGCGGGAGCGGGACCGGCGAACGTAGCCCCCCCTGCACGCGCCATAACAGACAGCACGCACCAGCCCGCCGAGCCGCCTTTCCGTCCGCAGGCTTGAGATCCCGGTGCGCGTGACATCGGCACGGACGAACCGGCGCACACCCGTTCCACCAGTGAGACGGCGCGTCCAGACTGTGCGTCTATTTGCACGTCCATGGATCACGCATCTTCCGCTTGCCAGCAAGGCTTGATCCAGGAGCGAACCAATGACCATTCTCGTAATCGGTGCCACCGGTCGTGTCGGCCGCCATGTCGTCGACCAGCTTGTCCGCCGCGAAGCCAGCGTCCGAGTGCTGACCCGCGATGCCGCCAAGGCATCCTTCCCCGCCAGCGTCGAGGTGGTGCAAGGCGACCTGCTCGATATCGACGCGCTGCGCGCCGCGTTCTCGGGCGTCAGCACGCTGTTCCTGCTCAACGCGGTGACGGGCGACGAATTCACCCAGGCGATCATCACGCTCAACGTCGCGCGTGAAGCCGGCGTCGACCGGGTCGTCTACCTGTCGGTGTTCGACGCCGACGGTGCAGTGAACGTGCCGCATTTCGCCGTGAAGTCCGGCGCCGAGCGGATGCTGCAGGCGATGAATTTCGGCGCCACCATCCTGCGCCCCACCTATTTCATCGACAACGAAGCGATGGTGAAGGACGTGATCGTCGGACACGGCGTCTACCCGATGCCGATCGGCAGCAAGGGCGTTGCCATGGTCGACGCTCGCGACATCGCCGAAGTCGCCGCGATCGAGCTGGTTCGGCGCGAGCAGGCCCCGAACAAGCTGCCGATCGAGACGATCAATCTCGTCGGCCCCGACACGCTGACCGGCAGCGACATCGCCGCGATCTGGTCGGAGGTGCTGGACCGTCCGATCGCCTATGGCGGCGACGATCCGAGCGGGTTCGAGCAGGCCATGGCGACATCCATGCCCGCGTGGATGGCCTATGAAATGCGGCTGATGGCCGAACGCTACGTCAGCGACGGCATGATCCCGGAGGCAGGCGACGTCGAGCGGCTGACCGCGCTGCTCGGCCGCCCGCTGCACCGCTATCGCGACGCCGCCCGCGCGCTCGCAGCCGCCTAAGCGTCGGCGCGCCCCTCCCTCTCCAATACGATCAGGAGTTCACGATGCCCACTATCCTCATCACCGGCTGCTCGTCAGGCTTCGGCCTGGCGACGGCCCGCCACTTCGCGACACGCGGCTGGGACGTCGTCGCCACCCTGCGCTCGTCCGACGAGAGCGTGCTGCCGGCATCGGACCGGATCCGGACCTTGGCGCTGGACGTCACCGACGCGGCCAGCATTGCCCGCGCGATCGAAGCGGCAGGACCGATCGACGCGCTGGTCAACAATGCCGGCATCGGTCTGCTGAGCGCGATCGAGGGCACGCCGATCGCCGTTGCCCGCGAGCTGTTCGAGACGAACACGCTGGGCACGATCGCCATGACCCAGGCCGTCCTGCCGCAGATGCGCAAGCGTGGGTCGGGCGCCATCGTCAACGTTACCTCCAGCGTGACGCTGGCGCCGCTGCCGCTGCTGTCCATCTACACCGCGAGCAAGGCGGCGGTGAACGCGCTGGGGGACAGCATGGCGATCGAGCTGGAGCCGTTCGGCATTCGCGTGCGCACCGTTCTGCCGGGCCGGGCGCCCGACACCGCGTTCTCCGCCAACGCACGTCCCCGCATGGCCGGCGGGATCCCGGAAGCCTACGCCGAACTTGCGGAACGGGTCTTCGCAGGCTGGCAGCAGGATACGGCGCCGGTCACCTCGGCGGACGACGTGGCCGAAGCGATCTGGCTGGCCGTCACCCATCCCGACGCGCCAGCGCGCATCCCCGCCGGTGCCGATGCGGTGGCACTGTCTCGGAAAGCGTGACCGAACGGGCTCGGGAGCATCCAGGTGGATGTGCCCGAGACCGTGCACGCCCCATCAACGGGCTGTAGATGCACCACCGTCATCTGGTCAGGCTGCGGGAAGGCTGAGGATGGCGAGCGTTCCGCCGCAGGGGGCGTCGGCCAGGGTGAAGCTGCCGCGATTGCGCGCGGCAAAATCGCGGACGATGCTGAGGCCAAGGCCTGCTCCCCCGGTGTCGCGATTGCGCGAAGCCTCGCCGCGCTCGAACGGGCGAAGCAGGCGCTCCCGCTCGGCAGCCGGAATACCCGGACCCGAGTCCCTGACCGAGATGGTCACGCTTGCCGCGGCTCGTTCGACCGACACCATGCCACCGCCTGCGTAATCGATCGCGTTCTGCAGCAGATTTTCGATCGCGCGGCGAAAGGCGGGCGCGGATACCGAGATGCTTGCATCGGCGCCGTCGAGGAGGCGGAGCGAGGCGCCACGTCCTTGCATCTCTCGGACGATCTCGGCGAGCAGCGGCCGTACGTTCAGCACCTCGGCCGGAGCCGCTGCGGCGCGCGCGAACGTCAGCACCTCGCCGATCATCGCCTGCATGCGGTCGATATCGGCAACCATGCGCCTGCGCTGGGGTTCGGGCACAGCCTCGACGCGTAGCCTGAGGCCGGTCATCGGCGTGCGCAGGTCATGCGCGATCGCCGTCAGCATCCGCGCGCGCTCCGCCGCCTCGTTGGCGAGCCGGGTGCGCATCGCACCGATCGCGGCGGCGGCTTCGCGCAGTTCGCGGGGTCCTTCCTGGGGTACCGCATCGGCGCTGTCGCCCAAGGCGTTGGCGAGCGCGCGGAAGGGACGCGTCAGGCGGCGCGCGAAGATCCACGCCAGCGGGACGAGCAGCAGCAGCGTAACGGCGAGCGAGACGAGAATGTTGCGCTGCCAGGCGCTCAGGAACGGCCGGCTCGGTTGAACGCGCAGCCAGGAGCCATTCCGCTGCCGGACACTCAGCGCGAAGGCCGGCCGCACCATCCGCAGGACGGAGTTGCGGTATTCGGCAGACTGGATGTTCGGGTCGAGCCTCTCGAACAGGCGGTTTCCCCGTTGCCGAAAGACGATCGTCTCTCCGAACGGGTTCTCCGTGTCGGTCGCCGACTGGCCGGTTCCGCGGCTTCCCGCGACGATCGGCTCCACCTCTTCCAGCCAGGTGACCCGGACGGTCTCCGGCGTCCGGCGGAGGTCCGCCGCGATCGACTTCTCCAGCGTCGACACGCGTGCTCCGAGTGGCGGTTCGGCGACGATGTCCCGCTCAAAACCCGGCACCGAGTGCCGCAACGCCTCGATCGCTTCCTCAGCACTCATCCGGATCGTGGGCGGCGGCGGCGCGAACACGACGATCGTCGCCGTCGTCGCGACACTCAGCATCGCCACGGCCACGCCGAAGCCGCCGATCGACACCAGGGCGCTCGGCGGCCGCCTCACGCCGGGCGGACCGGCGGCACGAAGCGGTATCCCACGCCTCGCACCGTCTCGATGATCGGGGCCGGATCCGCCTCGGCCAGTTTGCGGCGCAGGCGGCTGACCGCGATGTCGATCGCCCGATCGTAGGACGCCGCATCCAACCCGCGCGCAAGGTCGAGCAGCGTGTCTCGCGTCAGGATGCGTCCTGGCCGAGAGGCAAAGGTGGCGAGCAGTGCATGCTCTCCTTCGCTCAGCGAGACGGGACGGCCGGCGGGATCGCGCAAGCGCCGTTCCTCCACGTCCAGCCACCAGCCGGCGAAGGTGACGCCCCTGCTTGCCTGCTCCTGCTTCGACGGCTCCGCCGAAGGCCGCCGCAGCAGGGCACGGATACGCGCCAAAAGCTCGCGCGGCTCGAACGGCTTGGTCAGATAGTCCCATGCGCCGACCTCCAGCCCGACGATCCGGTCGGTCACGTCGTCGAGGGCACTCAGCATCAGGATCGGCACGCCCGTGGGGGCAAGGCGGCGGCATAGCGAGAGCCCGTCCTCCCCCGGCATCATCACGTCCAGTACGACGAGATCGACAGGCGCCTGCAGCAGTTGCCGCTCGCACGCGGCGGCGTCGCCCACAGCGCGCACCGCGAAGCCGTGGCCGGCGAGGAAATCGACGATGGCATCGCGGATGCTCGCGTCGTCGTCGACCACGAGGACCGTACTGCTGGCGATGACCCGGGACTCCATGGCGGCAGACTATCCGCGTTCTGTAGCATTTGCGTATCGCCGCCTGCTACCGAGCGGCCATCCCCGCGCTACCGGCACCCGCTTGAACGCAGCCCCTGAAGCAACATGCTGGGGATTGGGCGTGAGACGGAACGTCACATGGATCGCGGGGATGCTGGCCGGAATCTGTTCCGGAGACGCGGCGGCGCAGCAGACGCTCGAACCTCCGGTTGCGGCACCGCCCACATCCTCCGCACCGGCAGGAGAAGAGGACGAGGATATCGTGGTAATGGGAGGGCGTCCGCGCGGATCGGTCATCGGCGACATTCCGCCCGAACGAACCTTCCGCCCGGCCGACATCAGGGCGTTCGGCGCGGACGATGTCGAGGCGCTGCTGGACGCCATCGGGGCGCAGACCGCCAGCAACCGCGGGCGAGGCGACGACGGCCCGGTCACGCTGCTGAACGGCCGGCGCGTGTCGAACTTCTCCGAGATCGCGCGCATCCCGGCGGAAGCGATCGAGCGCATGGAGATCCTTCCCGAGGAAGTGGCGCTCAAATACGGCTATCGCGCGGATCAGAAGGTCGTGAACGTCGTGACGTTCCAGCGATATCAAGCCGGCATCGGCGAGGCGGGTTTGCTCGCCGCGACCCGGGGCGACCGCACCACGGGCGACGCGGACGCAGACTTCCTGCGAATCCGCGACGAAACGCGGTTCGCCCTGGGGGCGAGCTATTCGCGTTCCACGCCGTTGCTCGAAAGCGAGCGCAACGTCCGACAACTCGCCGGCCAGACGGGAGTGGGGCGTTTTCGGACTCTGCTGCCGTCGACCGAGCGATTTCTGCTCAACGGCCTCGTCAGCGGCCCTGTGCTGGGCGAAACGTCGGCCACGGTGAACGGACGCTTCGAGGCGAACCGCAGCCGAAGCCTCGTCGGCCGTGGCGAGGACGGTGCACTACGGCGCGACAGCGACGGCGATACCACGCACCTGGGCACGACCTTGGCCGGGCGGACCGGGACGTGGCAATGGACGGCGCTCGGCACCTATGATCGCATCGCCAGCAGGATGCGGACCGACCTCGGCGACCGTTCCGCCCCGCGTGACACCGCTCGATCGATCGACTCGGCCGTCACCGCCGATCTGATCCTGTCCGGCCCGATCGTGAACCTACCCGCCGGGCCGCTGTACGCGAGCGTGCGGGGAGGGATCGAGTTCCGCGACTTCGAGAGCCGGTCGGGACGCAGCCCATCCTCGGCACGATCGGACATCGGCCGCGACAAAGGCGGGCTTCAGGCGAACGTCGACGTCCCGCTGCTCGGCTCGGCCGACCAGGCGGCGTCGGGGATCGGCCGCCTCTCGGCCAACGCGAACGTGGCGATCGATCGCCTCTCCGATACCGGCAGCATGGCGACGTTCGGTGCCGGCCTGAACTGGTCGCCGATCCGGGCGATCGGCATCATCCTGTCCGGTACCAGCGAACAAGGGCCGCCAACCCTCGATCAACTCGGGGGACCTGCGCTGGTCACGCCCAACGTCCGCACCTTCGACATCGCGCGCGGCGAGGTGGTGGACGTCACACAGGTTTCCGGCGGCAATCCGCGCCTGCGCAGCGACGAACGTCACGTGGTCAGACTGGGGTTGAACCTTCGTCCATTGTCGCGGACCGACCTGACCCTCAGCCTCGATTACGTCGCGGCGCACGTCGACGATCCCATCGTCGCCTTTCCGATCGTGTCGCCGCAGGTCGAAGCCGCGTTTCCCGAGCGCTTCCTCCGCGACGCGACCGGCCGGCTGCTGCAGATCGACGCGCGTCCGATCAACTTCGCCGCGTCTCGCCAAAAGCAGCTGCGGTGGGGCGTCAATCTGACGAAGCCGTTGGGTGCGGTGCCTTCGGGCATGGACGGTGGCATGATTCGCATCCCGGCGGAGCAGGCGGGGCAGATGACACGGGGGCCGAACGGAACCTTCACCTTCCGGCCGCAGCCCGGAAGCGCGTTCGCCCGCAACATCATGACCGCCTCGAGCCGATTGTTCGTCAGCCTGTATCACAACTGGTTCCTCGAGGACTCCCTCCGCCTGCGCGGCGGACTCCCCTCCCTCGATCTGCTCGACGGCGGCGCGACCGACGCCAACGGTGGCCGTCGCCGCCACGAGATCGAGTTCCAGGCCGGCGCCTTCAAGCGCGGCCTGGGAGCTCGCCTCTCGGCAAGCTGGCGGAGCGGAACCGAGGTCGACGGAGCGCAGGGCACCGCCGATGGGCTACGCTTTGGAAGCCTCACCACGGTGAACCTCAGCCTGTTCGCCAATCTCGCCGAACGCTTCGGCGGCGCGCAAACGCCTTCATGGCTGAAGGGCACGCGCGTCACCTTCGACATCGCCAATCTGCTCGACAGTCGCCCCGACGTTCGCGATCGTCTGGGCACGACGCCGTTGCGCTATCAGCGCGCCTATCTCGACCCGCTGGGCCGCACGATCAGCCTGCGATTGCGGCGGGCCTTGTGACGTTGCTGCAGCCACGACAGCGGGGATGCGTCATCTGGCCGGCGCGGCGCCGCCGTGTTCCGGGATCGCCGTGCGCGCGATCTGTGCCGGATCGTCTCCCGCCGTCAGCGGCCGTAGGCGTACCGTAAAGCTGTAATGGCGGAAGGGCAGCTGGTACTTCGTCATGGGCTGTGCACCCCAGCTGTTGTCGCCCCCAACGCCCATTTGCGCATGGTCCACGGTGAGGGTCGTGAAGCCCTCCGGCTTGACGTCGAGGCCGTGCCGATTGGGTGCCAACCGGTCGTAGTCGAGGTGCATCGGATCCAGCGCGAGGGCGGCGCCCGAGAAGGGCGCCGCGCCGCTGATCAGCAGGCCGTTGCCGGCTCCGTCGGTCACCGCCATCCAGCGCAGATCGGTCTTGTTCCCGGTTTCCTGCGGGCGAATGTAGGGGTGATACTGGTCGCGCACCGCGCCCTTGTAGCGACCGAGCATCGCGCCCGACTTGCGATCGGCATAGCTTTCCCACGGCCCCCGCCCGTACCAGGCAAGCTGGTCGAACGCCTCGGGCATGCGCATCGTCCAGCCGAACCGCGGCAGCACGGGCAGGTCCTTGCGCCCATCCTCGATCGTCTCGGTGACGACGATGTCGCCGGTCGGCGCGAAGCGGTACCGCGTGCGCACCCAGGCGACATTGTCGCCCACCGTCTGCACCACCTGTACCTCGACGCCGTCGCCCTGCCGCTGGGCGGAGAAGCCGGTGAGCGCGCGGTTCAGGCTCGCTTCCTTCCAGACGGCGAGCTTCGCCGGCATGTTCCAGCCGATGTCGTTGTCCGTCGCCGGGCGCCAGAAATTAGGTCTCGGCGCGGCCTCCACCAACTCGCCCGCCCGTCCACGCAAGGAGACGAGCTCGCCCGTGGCGCTGTCGAACCGCGCGGCATAGCCCGGCCCCGTGATCTGCCACGCCGTTCCCGTCTCGCGGAGCTCAACCCGGCCGGCCGCCTTCGCGGGCGCGGCGGCGGGCGCGGCAGGAAACACGATCTCGTCGGTCGCGACGGTCGTGCCGGCCGCCGTCATCGGCAGGCTGTCCTCGCGGGTGACCAGCGCGAGGCGAGCGACATATTCCGCGCCGGGCTTGGGCCGTCCGGCCGGCCGCTGGAGCGGAAATACGCCGCTGCCCCGCGCCGGCACCGAAAGCCGCTGCCGGCCGCAGCTTCCCTGTTCGACGCCATCCTCCAGCATCGTGCAGACGATGTCGAACCGGTCGAGGTCGAGGAAGTCGAACCGATTGGTCACGCGCACCGCGCCCGTACCGCTTCCGTCACCGTCATCGGCCGCCGCGAACGCCGCCGGCTGGTAGACGTGCCGCACCTCATAGGCATGCGGGTTGGGCCGCCCTTCAGTGCCGATCATGCCATTGGCGACGAAACTGCCGCGCAGGCTTTCGGGCGACTGGGTTTGCGACAGCATCAGCGGGCCGGGATCGCCGCCATAGGCGTGGAACCGCGATCCGTCGGGATGGCGATAGTTCAGTCCCTGATCGATCCAGTCCCAGATGAAGCCGCCCTGGGTGTTCGGATGCTTGCGGATCTCGTCCCACAGATCGGCGAAGTCGCCGCCGGAATTGCCCATCATATGGGCATATTCGGTCATGATGATCGGCGTCTGCCGGAACTCCTGCGCCCATTTCGCGATCGCCGCCTGATTGGGATAGAAGGGCACGACCATGTCGGTGAACGGCGGCTTCATCCCTGCCGCCTGATATTGCACCGGCCGGGTCGGGTCGCGGCGCTTGGCCCAGTCGTACATCTTCTGGAACGCCGGTCCGCCGCCGGCTTCGTTGCCGAGCGACCAGGCGATGATCGACGGGTGGTTCTTGTCGGTTTCGACCAGCGACCGCATGCGATCGAGATGCGCGGCTTCCCATTCGGGCTTGTGGCCGAGCTGCCACTTCTCCTGGGGGCCGATGCCGAAGCCCGCCTCGTAATAGCCGTGGCTCTCGATGTTGCTCTCATCGACCACGTACATGCCGTAGCGGTCGGCAAGGTCGTAGAAGGCGGCGCGCTGGGGATAATGCGAGGTCCGGATCGCGTTGACGTTCATCGCCCGCATCTGGCGGATGCGCGCTTCCAGCGTTGCTTCCGACACGACCTTGATGGTGTCGGGATCGTGCTCGTGCAGATTGACGCCGCGGATCGTGATCGGCTGGCCGTTGACCATCAGTTGCCCGTCGCGGATCGCGATGTCGCGGAAACCGATGTGCCCGGGTACCGCCGACAGCACGGCGCCCGCATCGTCGCGCACCACCAGCATCAGGCCGTAGAGGTTCGGGGTTTCCGCCGTCCATCGCCGTACTTCGGCAAGGCGCGTGCTGAACCGCACGCTGCCGGTCGTGCCATCCGCAAGGGTGACGGAGCGGCGTTCGCTCCAGACCGGCTGGCCCTGCTGGTCCGAAAGGATCGCCTCCACGCTATAGGCGCCCTGCCCTCCGGCACCGGAGGCGAGGTCGACGGACAGGTCGAGCGTACCGTCGCGATAGCCCTCGGCAAGACCGGCCTTGGCGAAATAGTCGCGCACCCACGCCTTGGGTACGGCGAACAGTTCCACCGGCCGCTCGAACCCGGACACCCGCCACATGTCCTGGTCTTCGAGATAGCTGCCGTCGGAAAAGCGATAGACCTCCACCGCGATGTCGTTGCGGCCGGCCTTCAGATACTCCGTCACCTTGAACTCGGCCGCGTTCTTGGTGTTTTCGGAATAGCCCACCTTGCGGCCGTTCACCCAGACGTAGATCGCCGAGCCCACGCCGTTGAAACGCAGGAAGACGTCCTGCCCGTGCCAGCCCGCCGGCAGGTCGAAGCTGCGGCGGTAGCTGCCGACCGGTGCATAATCGTCGGGCACCAGCGGCTGGTTCATCGGAAAGGCATAGCCGATGTTGACGTAATAGGGCCGGTCGTAGCCCTGCGCCTCGATGATGCCGGGCACCGGCATGTCGTTCCAGCCCGAAACGTCGAACCCCGGCTTCCAGAACTCTGCCGGCCGCTCGGAAGGGTTGCGCGACCAGTGGAACTTCCAGGTGCCGTCCAGCGACAAGTGGCGTTCGGACTCCGCCGCTTTGCCGCGTTGCGCCTGCGCCACGCTCTCGTAATTGAACAGCGTGGCGTGCGGTGCCTCGCGGTGGACCGCGAAGATCGTCGGGTCTTCCCATTCGCGGTGCGGGCGCTGCGGATCGAGGCTCGCCTGCGCGATGGGCGGCCCATCCTTCCAGCTGGGCGGAATCGGATTCGTCTTCTGCTGCGCGACCGCCGGCATCGCCGCGGTCGCCAGAAGATAGCCCACGCTGAACAGCGCCCAAGTCCGCATTGCGCCCCCCATCCCTGCCGATCGGCTGATCCCGACGTATTAGGCTGTTTGCGGCGTATGTCAGCTATGGGTTCTCTCAGAAGAGGCACAGAGCTGAGGCCCATCTCGCTTCATGGAGCCGGCCCACCGCTACTCCGCTTTCCTTGACGGAGAAGCGGACAGTTGCATCCATCCCGTGCATTGCGGACATCGACGCTCAGGAACGCGACTTCCGGCAGTGCCTCAACGACTTCCTCGTAGCGGCATCGACATGGCACATCGTCGAACGCACATGCCACGGGTCGACCTGCCGGTTCACGACCCTACAAGGGGGTGTCGTCGTTTCGAGATTCGCCATGTCCGATCGCCTGAAGGTCCTGCTCCAGTACATGCTGCCCAAGCAGCGCCTGACCACCGTTGCCGGTCGCATCGCCGGGGCGCAGGGAGGCGCGATGACGACGCGGCTGATCCGCTGGTTCGTCGGCAGATATGCTGTCGACATGAGCGAAGCCGCAGATGCGGACATCGGCAGCTACAAGAGCTTCAACGACTTCTTCACCCGCCCGCTCAGGGCCGGCCTCCGCCCGATCGCGGCGGCCGATTTCGTCTGTCCGGTCGACGGTGCCATCAGCCAGTTCGGCGCCATCGACGACCATCACATGCTCCAGGCGAAAGGGCATCGCTTCACCACGACGGAGCTGGTCGGCGGCGACGAGACGCTGGCCGCGCCGTTTCGTCACGGCAGCTTCGCCAACCTGTATCTGTCCCCCAAGGACTACCACCGCCTGCACATGCCCTGCGACGGCAGGCTAGTGCGCATGATCTACGTGCCGGGGAAGCTGTTCTCGGTGAACCCTGTCACCGCGCGCGGCGTGCCGAACCTGTTCGCCCGCAACGAGCGCGTCGTCTGCGTCTTCGAATCCGCGCAACATGGTCCGTTCGTGATGGTGCTGGTCGGCGCGACCATCGTCGGAAGTATGGCGACCGTGTGGCACGGTGTGGTCAATCCCAAGCGCACCAACACGACGTCCGAATGGCGCTATGCCGATCAGGACATCGTGTTGAAGAAGGGCGAGGAGATGGGCCGCTTCCTTCTCGGCTCGACGATCGTGATGTTGTTCAGGCCGGGAGCGATCACCTTCACCAAAGATTGGGCGCCTGAGCGGAAGGTGCGCCTGGGTGAACCGATGGGCGATCGCGCAGCCTGAGACTTTCGTGCGCTCGCCATCCAGGCCCCGGAGACCCTAGCCGCGCCATTTCGCAACGTCCTACCGGTTCCCGTCGCAGCAGATGCGCGAGATCAGCAGCGCGGCGGTCGAGAATCTCACCCGTCACTCGCCCTTCGAGATCAGCAACCTGATCCCGGCTGTGTTGAGCGGCAGATTTTTTGCCGCGCTTTCCAGACGTACGTACGAAAAAGGCCCGCATCTCTGCGGGCCTTACCGGTGATGAGTGCCTATGGGGCGCCAGCCAGTGCCGGACGCCCCATCACTCCCACTCGATCGTGCCGGGCGGCTTGCTCGTGTAGTCGTAGGTGACGCGGTTGATGCCCTTCACCTCGTTGACGATGCGGGTCGCGACGCGGGGCAGGAAGTCGCCGGGGAACTGGAACGCCTGGGCGGTCATGCCGTCGGTCGAGGTGACGGCCCGCAGCGCCAGCACCGAGTCATAGGTGCGGCCGTCGCCCATCACGCCGACCGAGCGCACCGGCAGCAGCACCGCGAACGCCTGCCAGATCGCGTCGTAGAGGCCAGCGTTGCGGATCTCTTCGAGGTAGATGGCATCCGCCTTGCGCAGGATGTCGCAGCGTTCCTTGGTGACTTCACCCGGGATGCGGATCGCGAGGCCGGGGCCGGGAAACGGGTGGCGGCCGACGAAGGCGTCAGGCAGGCCCAACTCGCGACCGAGCTCGCGGACCTCGTCCTTGAACAGCTCGCGTAAGGGTTCGACGAGCTTCATGTTCATCCGCTCGGGCAGGCCGCCGACATTGTGGTGGCTCTTGATCGTCACCGACGGGCCGCCGGTGAAGCTGACGCTCTCGATCACGTCCGGATAGAGCGTGCCCTGCGCCAGGAACTCGGCGCCGCCGATCTTCTTCGCCTCGTCGTCGAAGACGTCGATGAAGGTCTTGCCGATAAACTTGCGCTTGGCCTCGGGGTCGGTGACGCCGGCGAGGCCATTCATGAACAGGGCTTCCGCGTTCACGTGGACGAGCGGGATGTTGTAGTGGTTGCGGAACAGCGAGACGACCTGCTCGGCCTCGCCCGAGCGCATCAGCCCGTGGTCGACGAAGACGCAGGTTAGCTGGTCGCCGATCGCCTCGTGAATCAGCACCGCGGCCACCGCGGAGTCGACGCCGCCCGATAGGCCGCAGATCACGCGGCCGCTGCCGACCTGGGCGCGGATGTCGGCAATCTTCGCCTCGCGGAACTCGGCCATCGTCCAATCGCCGGTGAGGCCGCAGACGTGGCGCGCGAAGTTGCCGATCAGCCGACCGCCGTCGGGGGTGTGCACGACCTCCGGGTGGAACTGGGTGCCGTAGTAGCGGCGCATGTCGTCGGCGATGACGGCGAAGGGGGCGCCGGGGCTGGTCGCCACCACGCGGAAGCCGGGTGCGAGCGCGGTGACCTTGTCGCCGTGGCTCATCCATACCTGATGTCGGTCGCCTTCGCCCCACAGCGCGTCGAACAGGCCGCAACCGTCCTCGATGCCGATATAGGCCTCGCCGAACTCGCCGCTCATCCCCTTCTCGACCTGGCCGCCGAGCTGCTGGGTCATCACCTGCTGGCCGTAGCAGATGCCGAGCACCGGCACGCCCGAATCGAAGATCGCCTGGGGGGCGCGCGGGCTTCCCTCCTCGGGAACCGAGGCGGGGCCACCGGAGAGGATCACACCGCGCGGGCGCATCCGCTCGAACGCTTCGGCCGCCGACTGGAAGGGGGCGATCTCGCTGTAGACGCCGGCTTCGCGAACGCGGCGGGCGATCAGCTGGGTGACCTGGCTGCCGAAGTCGACGATCAGGATGGAGTCAGTGGGATGTGCGCTCATGGGCCTGCGCGATAGCAGAGCTTGTGCGCGCTGCCAGCCCCTTTGGGGAGAGGATCGGACGGGCCTCTCCCCTTCCGTTCATCTCGCGGTGCCGCCGAGCTTGTCGAGGTGGTGTATCGCGAGAGGCGGCGTTGGCCACGCCCTCTCGATACGGGCTCTCGACACGCTCGATCCCTACTGGAGGCGAACGGAAAGTTCGAGGAAGGTTACTCCACCGGCGTCACGTCCATGCCGGTCCAGCGCGCGGCGAACGCCCACAAGTCGGCATATTCCTCGATCACCTTGTCGGTCGGCTTGCCCGATCCGTGGCCGGCGCGGGTCTCGATGCGGACGAGGTGCGGCTTGTCGCCGACCTTCGCCGCCTGGAGTGCCGCCACATATTTGAACGTGTGGCCCGGCACGACGCGATCGTCGGTATCCGCGGTGGTGGCGAGGATCGCGGGATAGTCCTTACCCTTGCGGATGTTGTGATACGGCGAATAGGCGCGCAGGACCTTGAAGTCGGCTTCCTTCGACGGATCGCCGTAATCGTCGACCCAGTAGCGGCCGGCGGTGAAGCGGTCGAAGCGCAGCATGTCCATCACGCCCACCGCGGGCAGTGCGGCGGCGAACAGGTCGGGACGCTGGTTGACCACCGCGCCGACGAGCAGTCCACCGTTGGAGCCGCCCTGGATCACCAGCTGCCGCTTGGTGGTGTCGCCGTTCGCGATCAGGTCCTCGCCCGCGGCGATGAAGTCGTCGAACACGTTCTGCTTGTTGGCGAGGCGCCCGCCGTCGTGCCACGCCTTGCCGTATTCGCCGCCGCCGCGGATGTTGGCGACCGCGAGCACCCCGCCCTGCTCCAGCCACGCGATGCGGTTGGACGAGAAGGCGGGCAGCACCGACGAGTTGAACCCGCCATAGGCGTAGAGCAGCGTCGGTGCCGGGCCGCTCGTCCCCTTCTTGCGCACGAGGAACATCGGCACGCGCGTGCCGTCCTTCGAGCCGTAGAAGCGCTGGGCGACGTCGTAGGCGTTCGGATCGAACGCCACCTTCGGCGTCTGCCACGGGGTCGCCTGGCCGGTCGCCACGTCGTAGCGATAGATGGTGGTCGGCGTCGCGAAGCTGGTGAACGCGAAGAACGTCTCCGGATCGTCCTGGTCGCCGCCGAAGCCGCTGGCGGTGCCGATGCCCGGCAGCGCCACCGCGCCGTCGCG
Organism: Sphingomonas mangrovi; assembly: GCF_047975845.1. NCBI lineage: Bacteria > Pseudomonadati > Pseudomonadota > Alphaproteobacteria > Sphingomonadales > Sphingomonadaceae > Sphingomonas > Sphingomonas mangrovi. The sequence goes on from NZ_JBIUCZ010000002.1 coordinate 112,628, forward strand.
CCCGCCGCTCAGCGAATAGCGGCGCACCTCGGTCTTGGCATCGACCAGATAGCTGGCGATCAGCTTGCCGCCGGTGAGCTTGGCCCCCTGCAGCGTCGCCGAGTCCTGCGGCACGATCTCGCGCAGCCGCCCGGTCGAGGCGGCGGCGTCGATCGCGACGATGCGGCCGCGCGGCGCGTCCTTGTTGGTCGTGAAGTAGAAGGTGCTGCCGGTGTTCCCCGCCAGCTCCCAGCTGTGCTCGAGCCCGCGCACCAGCGTCCGCGGCCGCATCGCGCTGTCGGTCAGGTCGACCAGCGTGATCTCGTAGCGGTTATCGGTCCCTTCGGAGGTGGTGATCACCAGCCACTTGCCGTCGTCGGTCACCTGCCCGACATGGCCCTGCTTGGGCTTGTCGGGGGTCGCATAGACCTTGATGTCGGCCGACTGCGGCGTGCCCAGCTTGTGGAAATAGAGCGCGTGGTTGAGGTTGAGCGCCTGGAAGGCCGCCCCCTGCTCGGGTTCGGGGAAACGCGAGTAGAAGAAGCCCGAGCCGTTGCGGGCCCAGGCGATGGCGGTGAACTTCGCCCACTTCACCTCGTCCTCGAGCGGCTTGCCGGACGCGACGTCGAGCACGCGCAGCGTGCGCCAGTCGGTGCCGCCGTCCTGGATGCCGTAGGCGACGTAGCGCCCATTCTCGGACGGCACCCACTCCGACAGCGCCGTGGCGCCGTCGGCAGCCCAGCCGTTGGGGTCGATCAGCACCCGGCCGGCGCCGTCGAGCGTGTCGCGGACATAGAGCACCGACTGGTTCTGCACGCCGCTGTTGCGGGTGTAGAAATAGCGGCCGCCCTTCTTCACCGGCAGGCCGAAGCGCTCATAGTCGATCAGCGTGCGCAGCCGCTCCTTGAAGATGCCGCGTCCAGGCAACGTCGCCAGATAGGCGTCGGTGACGCGGTTCTCGGCCGCCACCCATTCGGCGACCTCGCGGTCGGTGCGGACGTCGTTCTCCAGCCAGCGGTACGGATCTTCGATCTTCTCGCCGAACAGCGTGTCGACCTGATCGACGCGGCGAGTTTCGGGGTAGGACATCGTAACCTCGGCTTTATGGGACTTCGACTGCGACATGCCGGGCATGCCCGCGCGGAAGCCGGGGTCGGACTTTCCGCAGCCGGCAAGCGCCAGCGAAACCAATACCATCGCGGTCGCGCAAACGCGTCGTGCCACCAGAGTGTCTCCGGAAAAAAGAAAAGGGCCGGTGCCAAACTGGCCCGGCCCTTCTTATCTTGCAACCGCTTAGAGGCGATTAGGCGGCTTCGTCGAAGTCCTCGTCGCTCGCCACCGGACCCGAGTCCTGGCCCTTGGCCGAGACGTCGCGGTCGACGAACTCGATGATCGCCATCGGCGAGGCGTCCGACGCGCGGATGCCGGCCTTGATGATGCGGGTGTAGCCGCCGTTGCGGTCGGCGTAGCGCGACGCCAGCACGTCGAACAGCTTCACCAGCTGCGCATCGTCCAGAAGACGGGCGTGGGCGAGACGACGGTTCGAGAGACCGCCCTTCTTCGCCAGCGTCACCAGCTTCTCGACGTAGGGACGCAGTTCCTTCGCCTTGGCGACGGTGGTGGTGATCTGCTCGTGCTTGATGAGCGCGGCCGACATGTTGCGGAACAGGGCCAGACGATGGGCCGAGGTACGCTGCAGCTTACGGCCGCCGACGCGATGACGCATGGGTATTTCCTTCGTTCGTTAAGGGGCCGTGTCACGGTACCCCAGACCAGGCGAGGACGGGGAGCTCGCCACGATTCCGTCATGCCAGCGAAGGCTGGCATCTCTGAGCTTGGCCCATCGCGGCGGATCCGCGACGTCGGTCGGGCCGGTTCGCACCGGCCCGCCGACCGCGCTGTCGGCGTCTCCGGATCAGCGAGGCTGACCCGGTGCGCCTCAGCCCATGATTTCCTGCTCGAGCTTCTTGGCCATTTCCTCGATGTTCTCGGGCGGCCAGCCCGGGATCTCCATGCCGAGGCGCAGGCCCATCGACGAGAGCACTTCCTTGATCTCGTTGAGCGACTTGCGGCCGAAGTTCGGGGTGCGCAGCATCTCTGCCTCGGTCTTCTGAACCAGATCGCCGATGTAGATGATGTTGTCGTTCTTCAGGCAGTTCGCCGAACGCACCGACAGCTCCAGCTCGTCCACCTTCTTGAGGAGGAAGCGGTTGATCTGCGCGGTGTCGCCCGCCGCCTCGGCGACCTGCGCCGGGGCCGCCGCGCCGGTCGGCGCAACGCGGGTGACCGACGAGTCGTCGAAGTGGACGAACAGCGACAGCTGGTCCTGCAGGATGCGGCCCGCATAGGCGATCGCGTCCTCCGGGGTCACCGTGCCGTCGGTCTCGACGGTCAGCGTCAGCTTGTCGTAATCGAGCTCCTGCCCGACGCGGGTGTTCTCGACCTTGTACGACACCTGCCGCACCGGCGAGTAGAGCGCGTCGACCGGGATCAGGCCGATCGGCGCGTCCGCCGGACGGTTGCCGGCCGCCGGAACATAGCCCTTCCCGCTCTCGGCGGTCAGTTCCATGTTGAGCGTCGCGCCCTCGTCCAGGTGGCACAGCACCAGTTCGGGGTTCATCACCTCGATGTCGCCCGACACCGCGATGTCGCCGGCCTTCACCTCGGCGGGACCGGTCATCGACAGCTGCAGGCGCTTGGCGCCCTCGCCCTGCATCTTCAGCGCGATCTGCTTCACGTTGAGGACGATGTCGGTCACGTCCTCGCGCACGCCGGCGAGGCTCGAGAACTCGTGCAGCACGTTCTCGATCTTGACGGAGGTGACCGCGGCGCCCTGCAGCGAGGACAGCAGCACCCGGCGCAGCGCGTTGCCGAGCGTCAGGCCGAAGCCACGCTCCAGCGGCTCGGCAACGAAGGTCGCCTTGCGCTTGGAATCGCCACCAGCCTTCTTCTCGAGGCCGCTGGGCTTCTTGAGTTCCTGCCAGTTCTTAGCGTTGACAGACACGGGCTTCCCCTAGTTGTGGGCGCAGGCGAGGGCTGCCCGCGCCGAATGGCGATCCGGCCGCGCAGCCTTCGATGGGCAGAGCGGCCGGAGAGGATCGATCAGACGCGGCGGCGCTTCGAGGGGCGGACGCCGTTGTGCGGGATCGAGGTCACGTCGCGGATCGACGTGATCTGGAAGCCAACCGCCTGCAGCGCGCGCAGCGCCGACTCGCGGCCCGAACCCGGGCCCTTCACTTCGACCTCGAGCGTACGGACGCCGTGGTCCGCCGCCTTGCGGCCGGCGTCCTCGGCAGCGACCTGCGCCGCATACGGGGTCGACTTGCGCGAGCCCTTGAAGCCCATCATGCCGGCCGAGGACCAGCTGATCGCGTTGCCCTGCGCGTCGGTGATGGTGATCATGGTGTTGTTGAAGCTGGCGTTCACGTGAGCGACGCCTGCGGTAATGTTCTTGCGTTCGCGCCGACGAAGGCGCTGTGCTGCCTGAGCCATGAGGTAATCCTGACCTTAAGTACGTGGTCCGGAAGCGGCGAGGCGAGTAGCCTCGAACCGGCCTCCGGCGGAGTAATTCGTCCCCCGGACGAATTACTTCTTCTTGCCGGCGATCGGCTTGGCCTTGCCCTTGCGGGTGCGCGCGTTGGTGTGCGTGCGCTGGCCGCGGACCGGCAGACCCTTGCGATGACGCAGACCACGGTAGCAGGCGAGGTCCATCAGGCGCTTGATGTTCATCGCGGTCTCGCGACGAAGATCACCCTCGACGGTGTGGCTCGCGTCGATCGTCTCGCGGATCTGCAGGACTTCCTGATCGCTCAGGTCCTGGACGCGACGCTCGGCAGCGATGCCCAGCGCGTCGGTGATCTGCTTGGCCTTGGCCGGGCCGATGCCGTGGATGTACTGCAGCGCGATGATGACGCGCTTGTTGGTCGGGATGTTAACACCCGCGATACGTGCCATGAAACTACTTCTCCCAGCTCCACGAGGCACCGCATGGCTAGACGCGCGCCTCATCTCGTAGCGTTGACCCGATACGCACGATTGCGGCGGACACGCGTGCGCGCCGCCGGGACCGGTGTATCGGGGTAAAGCGCAGGTAAGCGCGGACTCGGAAGCTGTCAACCGCCCGGCGGAACCTATTTCGCGGCGGAGCGTGCGGCGGGTCCGGAGCGGCGCCGGAAGACGCGCGGCGACAGAGTCGCGATAGGTCGGAGAGCCGCGCCCTCCAGCCCTCTTCGTCATGCTGACGGAAGTCAGCATCCATTCGCGCACCGCTGGAGCCGCTAGCGGAGCGGCAATGGATCCTGACTTTCGTCAGGATGACGAGCGGGGGAGCAGGCGAAGGCCCGCTCCCCAAGAGCCGTCACCGGTCGAGGATCGCCACGATCTGCGCGGCGACTTCGCCCATCTCGGCCATGCCGTCGACGCGCTCGACCAAACCGCGGGCTTCGTAGCCCGGCAGGATCGGTGCGGTCTTGGCGCGATACTCGGCCATGCGCGTGCGCACGGTCTCTTCGTTGTCGTCGGGGCGGCGCTTGAACTCGGTCGAGCCGCACGCGTCGCAGGTGCCCGCGACCTTGGGCTGCTTGAAACGGTCGTGATAGCCCGCACCGCACACCGCGCAGGTGAAGCGGCCGACGATGCGCTCGACCAGCGCATCCTCGTCCACCACCAGCTCGATGACATAGGCGAGGCGACGGCCGCGGTGCTCAAGCAGCAGGTCGAGCGCATCGGCCTGGGCGGCCGTGCGCGGATAGCCGTCGAAGATCGCCCCCTGCCCCTCGTCGAGCTGGTCGAGGCGCTCGCCGATCAGCGCCGAGACGATCGCGTCCGAGACGAGCTCGCCCGCTTCCATCACCGCCTTGGCCTTGAGCCCCACCGGGGTCCCGGCCTTCACCGCGGCGCGCAGCATGTCGCCGGTCGACAGCTGCACCATCCCGCGATCGTGCTCCAGACGGCTCGCCTGCGTACCCTTGCCGGCGCCCGGCGGTCCGAGCAGGATGATGTCCACGGTACTTCCCCTCCCGATAACGTCGACGGCGCGCCCTTACTGGCGGACGCGGCCGCCCTTGAGCTTGGCCTTCTTGATCAGGTCGCCATACTGGTGCGCCAGCAGGTGCGATTGGATCTGGGTGACCGTATCCATGGTTACGTTGACCACGATGAGAAGGCTAGTCCCACCAAGGTAGAAGGGAATGGCCAGCGCCGAGACGAGATATTCCGGCAACAGGCACAGCACCGTCAGATAGGCGGCGCCGATGACAGTGATGCGGGTCAGCACGTAATCGAAATACGCCTCGGTGTTCTTGCCCGGACGGATGCCGGGGATGAAGCCGCCGTAGCGCTTGAGGTTGTCCGCCGTCTCTTCCGGATTGAACACCACCGCGGTGTAGAAGAACGAGAAGAAGACGATGCCCGCGCCGTAGAGCAGCATGTACACCGGGCTGCCGTGCTGGAGATACTGGTTGAGGCTGATGACGAAGTCGCCCCACCAGCTCTCGCCCTCGGTCGCCTGGCCGGCGAACTGGGTGATCGTCACCGGCATCAGCAGCAGCGAGGACGCGAAGATCGGCGGGATGACGCCGGCGGTGTTGATCTTGAGCGGCAGATGGCTGCGATCGGCCTGCACCCCGCGCGCGGTCTGGCGCTTGGGATACTGGATCAGGATGCGGCGCTGCGCGCGCTCCATGAAGCAGATGAACAGCACCAGGCCGATGACCGCGACGGTGATGCCGACGAGCTTCAGCGGATCGAGCGTGCCCGAACGGCTGCCCTCGAACAGCTGCACCAGCGTGGTCGGCAGGTGGGCGACGATGCCCGCCATGATGATCAGCGAGATGCCGTTGCCGATGCCGCGGCTGGTGATCTGCTCACCCAGCCACATCAGGAACATCGTGCCGCCAATCAGCGAGATCACCGCGGCGATGCGGAAGGTGAGCCCCGGCTCGATCACCGCCTGCGCGCCGGCTTGGGCGCCGAACGCCTCGAGCCCGACGGCGATGAAATAGCCCTGCACCGCGGTCAGCGCGACGGTGCCGTAGCGGGTGTACTGGTTGAGCTTCTTGCGGCCCGACTCGCCTTCCTTCTTGATCGCGGCGAGCTGCGGCGACAGCGAACTGGCGAGCTGCACGACGATCGAGGCGGTGATGTACGGCATGACGCCCAACGCCACGACCGACATGCGCGTCAGCGCGCCGCCCGAGAAGGTGTTGAAGAAGTCGAGCACGCCGCCCTGGGTCTGGTTGGCGAGCAGGCCGAGCTGGGTCGGATCGATCCCCGGCAGCGGCACGTAGCTGAGCATGCGGAAGACGATCAGCGCGCCCAGCGTGAACCACAGGCGCTTCTTGAGCTCGGTCGCCTGGCCGAACTTGGCCAGGTTCAGGTTGGTTGCAAGGCCGTCGGATGCCGCTGCCATGAATGTGTCCCGATGATGCTGGCGGGCGCTGATGCCCCACCCCCGCGGCCCATATAGGGCTTGCTTCGGGGATGTCTAACGGGTCGCGGCGAAACGCCGACCCGCCCGTGCTTCAAACGATCGGACCCGCCCCCTTCCGACCTACCCCGCCGAAGCGGAACACAGAGCGGAAGCAGGCGGGCCCGACGTGTACGACCCTCGCGAACGCCTTTAGGCGCGCGCGGCCTTTTTGGCGGCCAGGGCGGTGCCCTTCTTGGCCTTCGCCTTGTCAGCGGCCGGAACCACCTCGATCACGTTGACGCTGCCGCCGGCCTTCTCGACCGCCTCGCGGGCGGTCTTGGACGCGCCGGCGACGGTGAAGTTCAGCTTCGCAGTCAGTTCGCCCTTGGCGAGCAGACGGACGCCGTCCTTGCCGCCACGGGCAAGGCCGACCGCCTTGAGCGCGGCGTGGTCGATGTCGGTCGCGGTCAGCTTGCCGGCGTCGACCAGCTTCTGGATCGCGCCCAGGTTCACCTCGGCATAGTCCTTGGCGAAGATGTTGTTGAAGCCGCGCTTCGGCAGACGCATGTGGAGCGGCATCTGACCGCCCTCGAAGCCCTTGATCGAGACGCCTTCGCGGCTCTTCTGACCCTTCTGGCCGCGGCCAGCGGTCTTGCCCTTGCCGGAACCGATACCGCGGCCGACGCGCATCTTGCGGTGACGGGCGCCCTGGTTGTCGGTGAGTTCGTTGAGCTTCATGATGTGCACTCGCTTTCGCTTTGGTCGCGCTGATGAAATGAGGAAGGGGGCCGCTTAGCCCCCTTCCCCGCGTTTGTCACTGGTGGAGACGAAGGCTCAGCCTTCGACCGACACCATGTGCTGCACCTTGCGGATCATGCCGCGCACCTCGGGGGTGTCGTTCAGCTCGACCGTCTTGTGCATCTTGTTGAGGCCCAGGCCGACGAGCGTCGCGCGCTGATCCTTGGTGCGCCGGATCGGCGACCCGGTCTGCGTGATCTTCACGGTAGCCATGAGATTACTCCACCACCGCCGCGGCGTCCGCCTCGGCCGTCTGCGATCCGCCACGGCCCAGCAGGTCGGCGACCTTCTTGCCACGGCGCTGCGCGACCGACTTCGGGCTGGTCTGGTCGACCAGCGCCTCAAAGGTCGCACGGATCATGTTGTACGGGTTCGACGTGCCGACCGACTTGGTCACGACGTCGGCCACGCCCAGGCTCTCGAAGATGGCGCGCATCGGGCCACCCGCGATGATGCCGGTACCGGCCGGAGCCGAGCGCACCGTCACGCGACCGGCACCGAAGTGGCCGTTGCCGTCGTGATGCAGCGTGCGGCCGTCCTTGAGCGGCACGCGGACCATCGCCTTCTTCGCCGAAGCGGTCGCCTTGGAGATGGCTTCCGGCACTTCGCGTGCCTTGCCATGTCCGAAGCCGACGCGGCCCTTGCCGTCGCCCACGACGACCAGCGCCGCGAAGCCGAAGCGCTTGCCGCCCTTCACCGTCTTCGAGACGCGGTTGATGTGGACGAGCTTCTCGATCAGCTCCTCGCCGCCGTCGTCGTTGCCGCGACGGTCGTCGCGACGCCCGCGGTTGCCGTCCCGGCCGCCGCGACCCCGGTCGTTGCCGCCACGGCCGCCACGGCCGCCGCGGGGACCGCGGTTCTGCGGCGCGCCGGCGCCCGCGTCCGCGCCCGCCGTCTGCTCGACGGGGGTTTCGGCCTGGTTGTTCTCGTCGGCCATATTAGAACTCCAATCCGCTCTCGCGCGCGGCTTCCGCCAGCGCCTTGACGCGTCCGTGGAAGAGGAACCCGCCACGATCGAACACCACCTGCGTCACGCCGGCGGCCTTGGCGGCCTCCGCGACGCGCTGGCCCACCGCCTTGGCGGCGTCGACGGTCGCGCCGGTCTGGCCGCGAACGTCCTTCTCCAGCGTCGAGGCCGAAGCGACCGTCCGGCCCTCGGCGTCGTCGATGACCTGGGCATAGATGTGCTTGCCCGAACGGTGAACCGAGAGGCGCGGACGCGAACCCGAACGCGCACGGAGCGCGGTGCGGTTGCGGCGGCGGCGCTTCTGGAACAGCGACATACCCTTGGTAGACATCACTTCTTCTTCCCTTCCTTGCGGAAGATGAACTCGCCTTCGTACTTGATGCCCTTGCCCTTGTAGGGCTCCGGCTTGCGCCAGCGGCGAATCTCAGCGGCGAGCTGGCCGACCTTCTGCTTGTCGATGCCCGAGATCTCGACCGTGGTCTGGTCGGGAGTCTTGATCTCGATGCCCTCGGGCACGTCGAAGTCGACGTCGTGGCTGTAGCCGAGCTGAAGCTTGAGCTTCTTGCCCTGCACGGCCGCGCGGTAGCCGACGCCGGTGATCAGCAGCTTCTTGGAGAAGCCCTGCGTCACGCCGGTGACGAGGTTCTGCACCAGGGTGCGCTGCATGCCCCAGAACGCGCGAGCGCGCTTGGTCTCGTTGGCCGGCTGCACCGAGATGCCGTCGTCGACGATCTCGTAGCGGATCTCGTCCGCGAGCGGCAGCGTCAGGGTGCCCTTGGGGCCCTTCACGCTCAGCTCGCGACCGGCGATGTTCGCGGTGACGCCGGCCGGAATCGGGACCGCCTTCTTGCCGATGCGGCTCATCAGAACACCTCCGCCAGCACTTCGCCGCCGACGTTCTGCTCGCGCGCTTCCGCGTCGGACAGAACACCCTTCGGCGTCGAGACGATTGTGATGCCCAGGCCGTTGCGGACCCGCGGCAGCTCCTGGCTGCCCGAGTAGACGCGGCGCCCCGGCTTCGAGACGCGCGCGACGTGCTTGATCGCCGGCTGGCCCTCGAAATACTTCAGCTCGATGCGGATGCCGGCCGCGGGGCCCATCTGCTCTTCGCTGTAGCCACGGATATAGCCCTCGCGCTGAAGCACGTCGAGGACGCGAGCCCGCAGCTTGGACGCCGGCGAAAGGACGCTGTCCTTGCGCGCGCGCTGGCCGTTGCGGATGCGGGTGAGCATATCACCCAGGGGATCGGTCAATGCCATCGTAACGGTCCTTACCAGCTCGACTTGACGACGCCGGGGATCATGCCGCGGTTGGCGAGATCACGCAGCATCACGCGGGCAAGCCGGAACTTGCGGTAATAGGCGCGCGGGCGGCCGGTGATCTCGCAACGGTTGCGGACCCGGGTCGGATTGCCGTTGCGGGGGATCTCGGCCATCTTCAGGCGCGCGATCAGGCGCTCGGTCTCGCCGAGGGACTCGTCGTTGGCCTGCGCCTTCAGCTTCGCATACTTGCCGGCGTACTTCTTCACCAGCTGCTTGCGACGCTCGTTCTTGTTGATCGAACTCAGTTTCGCCATGGACTTAAGCTCTTCCTAGTCGTTGCCCCGGCGGCGTGCCGGAGCCTTGTTGCGGCACCGCCCCGGACGAGCCGGGGCGACACCTTCAAGAGGGTTAGGCCGCCTTCTGCTGCTCGCCGTCCTGCGCCTGCGGGAACGGGAAGCCGAACAGACGCAGAAGCTCGCGAGCCTCGTCGTCGGTCTTGGCGGTGGTGGTGACGATCACGTCCATGCCGCGCACCTTGTCGACGCGGTCATAGCTGATCTCGGGGAACACGATCTGCTCCTTGATGCCGCAGGCGTAGTTGCCGCGACCGTCGAAGGACTTCGGGTTCAGGCCGCGGAAGTCGCGGACGCGGGGAAGCGCGATCGTGATGAAGCGGTCGAGGAACTCGTACATCCGCTCGCGGCGCAGCGTGACCTTGCAGCCGATCGCCATGCCTTCACGCAGCTTGAACTGCGCGATCGACTTCTTCGCCTTGGTGACGACGGGCTTCTGGCCGGCGATCAGCTCCATTTCGGAAGCCGCCTGCTCGACCTTCTTCTTGTCCTGCGTCGCCTCGCCCACGCCCATGTTGAGCACGATCTTCTCGATCCGGGGCACTTCGAGCGCGTTCTTGTAGCCGAACTTCTCCGTCATCGCCTTGACGATGCGGTCGTCGTAGATCGACTTCATCCGCGGCGTGTACTTGTCAGCCATTGATGACATCTCCCGTCTTCACGGCCACGCGGACCTTCTTGCCGTCGCGCTCCTCGAAGCGGACGCGGGTCGGCTTGCCGTCAACGACGTGCGCGACCTTCGAGATGTGGAGCGGCGCTTCCGAGCGCTCGAGACCACCCTGCGGATTGACCTGGGTCGGCTTCTTGTGACGCACGGCGATGTTCACGCCCGAGACGACGACCTTGCCGTCCTTGGGCATCGCGCGGACGACTTCGCCGGTCTTGCCCTTGTCCTTGCCGGACAGGACGATGACCTGGTCACCCTTCTTGATCTTGGCGGCGGCCATTACAGCACCTCCGGCGCGAGCGAGATGATCTTCATGAAGCCCTTCGAGCGCAGCTCGCGGACCACCGGGCCAAAGATACGGGTGCCGATCGGCTCCTCGTTCTTGTTGACCAGCACCGCGGCGTTGCCGTCGAAGCGGATCACCGAACCGTCGTTGCGACGGATGTCCTTGGCGGTGCGAACGATGACAGCGCGATGCACGTCACCCTTCTTTACGCGGCCGCGCGGCGCGGCCTCCTTGATGGAGACGACGATGACGTCGCCAACCCCTGCCGTGCGGCGCTTAGAGCCGCCCAGCACCTTGATGCACTGCACCCGCTTCGCGCCGCTGTTGTCTGCGACGTCGAGATTGGACTGCATCTGGATCATCGATGCGCTTCCTTCTCAATGGGCCCGATCCCGACCGGCGCCCGCCTTCAAAAACGAACCCCCGGCGCGGACGATCCGCACCAGGGGGAGCGGCCCTGTAGCCGCCCCTGCGACGGAACGCAAGCGCGCCGTCGGCTTGTTCACTCTGCCGCTGCCTCCAGCCCTCCTCCCCTGCCCGTCACCCCAGCGGAGGCTGGGGTCTCCCGGCGGGAGAGGCGCTCCGCTTCCACGAGACCCCAGCCTTCGCTGGGGTGACGCAGGGCGGAGAAGCCGTCCGCAGCGTCCGGAGGCTTACGCCTCCGCCGCGACCTCGGCCGGGGTCGCGTGGGTGTTCACGCGGTCCACGACCTTCCAGGTCTTGAGCTTGGAGATCGGCGCGGTCTCTTCGATGCGCACGGTCTCGCCCTCGCGGTACTCGTTGCCCTCGTCGTGGGCGTGGTACTTCTTCGAACGGCGGATGATCTTGCCGTAGAGCGCGTGCTTGACCTTGCGCTCCACCTTAACCACCACCGTCTTGTCGGTCTTGTCCGAGACGACCGTCCCGGTCAGCACGCGCTTCGGCATGTGTGTCGTCCCTTACTTGGCCTGCGAGCGCGTACGCTCGCTCTGCAGCGTCTTGATCCGCGCGATGTCGCGACGGACTTCCTTGACGCGGCTCGGCTTTTCCATCTGGCTGGTCGCCGCCTGGAAGCGGAGGTTGAACGCCTCGCGCTTCAGGTTGCCCAGCTCGTCGGTCAGCTGATCGTCGCTCTTGGCGCGCAGATCGGTTGCCTTGGTCATCTTCAACCCTCCAGGTGCGAGGTGTCGCCCAGACGGGCAACGACCTTGACCGCGATCGGCAGCTTCATCGCTGCACGCTCGAACGCCTCGGCCGCGAGCGGGCCGGGAACGCCGTCGAGCTCGAACAGGATCCGGCCCGGCTTGACGCGGGCGACCCAGAACTCCGGCGAACCCTTGCCCGAGCCCATGCGGACTTCGGCCGGCTTCGACGAAACCGGAACGTCGGGGAACACGCGGATCCAGAGACGGCCCTGGCGCTTGATGTGACGCGTGATCGCGCGGCGAGCCGCCTCGATCTGGCGAGCGGTGATCCGCTCCGGCTCCATCGCCTTCAGCCCGTACGAGCCGAAGTTGAGCGCCGTGCCACCCTTGGCGTCGCCGTGGATGCGGCCCTTGAAGGCCTTGCGGAACTTGGTGCGCTTTGGTTGCAGCATTTTCCTAGTCCTTAGCGACGGTCATCGCGGGCCGGACGCACGCCGGAGGTCTGAGCCTCCAGCATCAGCCGGTCCTGCGCCATCGGATCGTGGCCGAGGATCTCGCCCTTGAAGATCCAGACCTTGACGCCGCACACGCCATAGGCGGTGTGGGCCTCGGCCTCGGCATAGTCGACGTTCGCGCGCAGCGTGTGCAGCGGAACGCGGCCCTCGCGGTACCATTCGGTACGTGCGATCTCGGCGCCGCCCAGACGGCCGCCGCAGGTGATGCGGATGCCCTCGGCGCCCAGACGCAGCGCCGACTGCACCGCACGCTTCATCGCGCGACGGAAGGCGATGCGGCGCTCGAGCTGGTCGGCGACGCCCTGTGCGACGAGCTTGGCGTCGACCTCGGGCTTGCGGATCTCGACGATGTTCAGCGACACGTCGGACGAGGTCATCGAGCCGAGCTTCTTGCGAAGCTTCTCGATGTCGGCGCCCTTCTTGCCGATGATGACGCCCGGACGGGCCGCGTAGATCGAGATACGGCACAGTTTGGCCGGACGCTCGATCACCACCTTCGAGATCGCGGCCTGCGGCAGCGTCTCGACGATGTACTTGCGGATCTTGAGATCCTCCAGCAGCAGCCGGCCATAGTCATGGCCTTCCGCGAACCAGCGGCTGTCCCAGGTGCGGTTGATCTGCAGGCGCAGACCGATCGGGTTGCTCTTCTGACCCATTACGCTTCCTCCACCTCGGCAACGACGATGCGCACGCGGCTGAACGGCTTCAGGATGCGGGTCGACTTGCCGCGGCCGCGCGTGGCGAACCGCTTCATGGTGATCGACTTGCCGACCGAAGCTTCCTTCACGACGAGCGCGTCGACGTCGAGGTTGTGGTTGTTCTCCGCATTGGCGATCGCCGAGGCGAGGCACTTGCGGACGTCGACCGCCATCGCCTTCTTGGAGAAGGCGAGGATGTTCATCGCTTCACCGGCGGTGCGGTTGCGGATGAGGCCGGCGACCAGGTTCAGCTTCTGAGCCGAACCACGCACCTGCGTGGCGACGGCCAGAGCTTCCTTCTCGCCGACGCGGCGGGGGGCTGCAGGCTTGCTCATCAGCGCTTACCCTTCTTGTCGGCGGCGTGGCCCGGGAAGAAGCGCGTGGGCGCGAACTCGCCGAGCTTCATGCCCACCATTTCCTCGTTGACCGACACCGGCACGAACTTGCGGCCGTTGTACACGTTGAACGTCAGGCCGACGAACTGCGGCAGGATCGTCGAACGACGCGACCAGGTCTTGATCGGACCGGCGCGCGTACCGGCTTCCTGCGCGGCCTCCGCCTTCTTCAGCAGGCTCAGTTCGACGAACGGGCCCTTCCAAACAGAACGAGCCATTCTATCAGCCCTTCTTCTTCGCGTGACGCGACCGGATGATCATCTTGTCGGTCGCCTTGTTGTGGCGCGTGCGCGCCCCCTTCGTCGGCTTGCCCCACGGGGTGACCGGGTGACGGCCGCCCGAGGTCCGGCCTTCACCACCGCCGTGCGGGTGGTCGACCGGGTTCTTGGCGACGCCGCGGGTCAGCGGGCGCTTGCCCAGCCAGCGGGTGCGGCCGGCCTTGCCGAGGTTCTGGTTCTGGTTGTCCGGGTTGGACACCGCACCGACCGTCGCCATGCAATCCGCACGGATGTAGCGCTGCTCGCCCGAGTTCAGGCGAACGATGACCATGCCCTTGTCGCGGCCCACGACCTGCACGTAGGTGCCGGCCGAACGTGCGATCTGACCGCCCTTGCCGGGCTTCATCTCGACGTTGTGGACGATGGTGCCGACGGGCACCTGGCCCAGCTCCATCGCGTTGCCCGGCTTCACGTCGGTCTTCTTGCCGGCGATCACCTTGTCGCCGACGCCGAGGCGCTGCGGCGCGATGATGTAGGCCTGCTGGCCTTCGCCGTAGGTCACCAGGGCGATGAAGGCGGTACGGTTGGGATCATATTCGATCCGCTCCACGGTGCCCTCGACGTCCCACAGGCGACGCTTGAAGTCGATGATGCGGTAGCGCTGCTTGTGGCCGCCCGCGATGCCGCGGCTGGTCACATGGCCCTTGTTGTTGCGGCCGCCGGTCTTGGTCTTGCCCTCGGTGAGCGCCTTGACCGGGCGCCCCTTGAACAGACCCGAGCGGTCGACGAGGATCAGGCCACGACGCGCCGGCGAGGTCGGGTTGTAATGCTTGAGTGCCATTACGCCATAATCCCCTGGGTGACGTCGATCGACTGACCTTCGGCCAGCGTGACGATCGCCTTCTTCATGTCCGTGCGCTTGTAGGGCTCACCCTTCCAGCGCTTGGTCTTGCCCTTGGCGACGATCGTGTTCACGCCGACGACCTTGACGTCGAACAGCGCTTCGACCGCTGCCTTGATCTCGGGCTTGGAGGCGGTCTTCGCCACCTTGAACACGACTGCGTTCTGCTCCGACACCAGGGTCGACTTCTCGGTGATGTGGGGCGCGAGCACCACGTCGTAGTGGCGGATGTCCACCGCCTTGGTCGGCTGCTTAGCCATGGAAGCGCGCCTCCAGCTTCTCGACCGCGGCGCGGGTGAGCACCAGCGTGTCATGCTTCAGGATGTCGTAGACGTTGGCGCCCCCTGCCGGCAGCACGTTCACCGCCTTCAGGTTGCGGGCGGCGAGCGCGAAGCTCGTCTCGACGGCGTCGCCGTCGATCACCAGCGCGGTCTTGCCGAAGCCCAGCTTCGACAGGTTGCCGGTCAGCGCCTTGGTCTTGCCGTCCTCGACCGTGAGGCCGTCGACGACGATCAGCGAACCCGCCTTGGCATGGCTCGACAGCGCCATCTTGAGGCCCAGCGCGCGGATCTTCTTGTTCAGCGACGGATTGAAGTCGCGAACGCGGGCGCCGTGCGCCTTACCACCGCCGATGAACACCGGAGCGCGGCGATCGCCGTGACGGGCGACACCGCCGCCCTTCTGGCGACCGAGCTTCTTGCCCGAACGCGCGACGTCCGCACGCTCGCGGGTGCCGCGAACGGTGCCGCGACGCTTCTCCAGCTGCCACGTCACGACGCGGTGCAGGATGTCGGCGCGCGGATCGAGGCCGAACACCTCGTCCTTCAGCTCGATGTCGCCGCTCTCGGCGGCGTCGAGGGTCTGTACCTTGACCTTCACGTTCAGCCCTCCTGGCCTTCGGTCGCCTCGGGAGCCGCCTCAACGGGCGCCTCGGCCGGGGTTTCGTTGCTGTTGGCGACGGCCTTCAGGCCGGCGGGATAGGGAGCCTCGGCGTGGCGCGAGACCTTCACCGCGTCCTTGACGATCAGCCAGCTGCCCTTGTGGCCCGGGACCGAACCCTTGACGAAGATCAGCCCACGCTCGGCGTCGGTCGAGACGATCTCGAGGTTCTGCTGGGTGCGGTTGCGGTCGCCCATGTGGCCGGCCATCTTCTTGTTCTTGAAGACGCGGCCCGGATCCTGGCGGTTACCGGTCGAACCGTGCGAGCGGTGCGAGACCGACACGCCGTGGGTCGCACGCAGACCACCGAAGTTCCAGCGCTTCATCGCGCCGGCGAAGCCCTTGCCCTGCGTCTTGCCCGACACGTCGACCAGCTGACCGGCGACGAAGTGGTCGGCCGAGATCGTCGCACCGACATCGAGCAGCGCGTCGTCGGCGACGCGGAACTCGCAGAGCTCCAGCTTCGGCTCGACCGACGCCTTGCCGAAATGGCCGCGCTGCGGCTTGGCAACGCTCTTCGCCTTGGCGGTGCCGGCACCGATCTGGACGGCAACATAGCCGTCGCGCTCGGCGGTGCGCTGCGCGACCACCTGAACCTCGTCCAGCGCCAGGACGGTCACGGGCACGTGGCGCCCGTCATCCTGGAACAACCGAGTCATTCCCATTTTCTTTGCGATCACGCCAGTGCGCATGACCCACTCCTCCAACAGAGGCTCGCCATCCCGGCGAGCTTGCCAACGAAAAAGGCCCCGGCCGCTTGCACGTCCCGGAGCCCCAGCCCTCTCGACAACGCCCCCGCCAGGGCCGGTCATCCAGGATCGCCGCGGACGAACCGCCAGCAATCCTCGATAGCGGGGACGCGGACAACGGCGTTCGATCCGAGGATCAGCTGCCGTTCGGTATCCCGTAGGTGCTTTCCCAGCCTCTACCGCGTCCAGGACGCGGGAAGCGAAAGCGCGACGCCTGTGGAATCACCCAAGCGTCGCGGTGCCGGCGCATTACGCCAGCTTGATCTCGACGTCAACGCCGGCGGCCAGGTCGAGCTTCATCAGCGCGTCCACGGTCTGCGGGGTCGGCTGCACGATGTCGAGGAGACGCTTGTAGGTGCGGGTCTCGAACTGCTCGCGCGACTTCTTGTCGATGTGCGGGCCGCGGTTGACGGTGAACTTGTCGATGTGCGTGGGCAGCGGAATCGGGCCACGGATCAGCGCGCCGGTGCGACGGGCAGTGTCGGCGATGTCGCCGGCGGCCTGGTCGAGCACGCGATGGTCGAACGCCTTGAGGCGAATGCGGATGTTGTTGTCCATATCCCTACCGATGCGAATGGAGGACGACCCCGGCCGTCACCCCGGCCTGAACCGAGGGCTCGTGCCGCTGGCGTGACACCGGCGGGTTGAGATCCCGGCGGAGCCGGGATGACGGAGAAAGAGCCGAAACTCAAAAAATTGAAGGGCGCCCTTACAGGTGCCTCTATAAAAAGGCAACCGCCCGACACCCCTTTTTGGGGTGCCGGGCGGCAGCTTGTCGCTGGAAGGCGACTTACTTGTTGATTTCGCTCACGACGCCCGCGCCGACGGTACGACCGCCCTCACGGATGGTGAAGCGCTGGCCGACGTCCATCGCGATCGGCGCGATGAGCTTGACGCCCAGTGCGACTTCGTCGCCCGGCATGACCATCTCGGTGCCTTCCGGCAGCTCGATCGTGCCGGTCACGTCCGTGGTGCGGAAGTAGAACTGCGGGCGATAGTTGGCGAAGAACGGCGTGTGACGGCCACCCTCGTCCTTCGACAGGACGTACACCGACGACTGGAACTCGGTGTGCGGCTTGATCGAACCCGGCTTGGCCAGAACCTGGCCGCGCTCGACTTCGTCACGGCCGACGCCGCGGATCAGCGCGCCGATGTTGTCGCCCGCCTCGCCCTGGTCGAGCAGCTTGCGGAACATCTCGACACCGGTGACGGTGGTCTTGCGGACGTTCTCCTGGATGCCGACGATCTCGACTTCCTCGCCGACCTTGACGACGCCGGTCTCGACGCGGCCGGTGACGACGGTGCCGCGACCCGAGATCGAGAACACGTCTTCGATCGGCATCATGAACGGCTTGTCGAGCGGACGCTCCGGCTGCGGGATCGACTCGTCGACCGCCGCCATGAGGGCCAGGATCGCGTCCTTGCCGAGCTTGTCGTCGGAGCCGTTGAGGGCTGCCGTCGCCGAGCCGCGGATGATCGGAATGTTGTCGCCGTCGAACTCACGCTTGGAGAGCTCTTCGCGGATTTCCATCTCGACGAGCTCGAGGATTTCCTCGTCCTCGACCAGGTCGACCTTGTTGAGGAAGACGACCATCGTCGGCACGCCGACCTGACGCGCGAGCAGGATGTGCTCCTTGGTCTGCGGCATCGGGCCGTCGGTCGCGGCGACCACCAGGATCGCGCCGTCCATCTGGGCGGCACCGGTGATCATGTTCTTCACATAGTCGGCGTGGCCCGGGCAGTCGACGTGCGCGTAGTGACGGCCTTCGGTCTCATACTCGACGTGCGCGGTCGAGATGGTGATGCCGCGCTCACGCTCTTCCGGCGCCTTGTCGATGTTGGCGAAGTCGACGGCGGCGTTGCCCGCGACGTTCTCCGACAGGATCTTGGTGATCGCCGCGGTCAGCGACGTCTTGCCGTGGTCGACGTGGCCGATGGTGCCGATGTTCAGGTGCGGCTTGTTCCGCTCGAATTTCGCTTTTGCCATTTTCCTACCTTCTGAGTCGATTCCGCTGCCGCATCAGGGGCCACGCGAACGCGGCCCCATAGCGGCTGTTTTCGGGTTACGCCAGCTTCGCCTTCACTTCGTCGGCCACGTTCTGCGGCACTTCGTCGTAATGCGAGAACTGCATCGAGTATTGCGCCCGGCCTTGGGTGAACGAGCGGAGCTGGTTCACATAGCCGAACATGTTGGCCAGCGGCACCATCGCCTCGACGACCTGCGCGTTGCCGCGGCTGTCGGTGCCCTGGATCTGGCCACGACGGCTGTTCATGTCGCCGATGACATCGCCCAGATAGTCCTCCGGGGTGGTGACCTCGACCTTCATGACCGGCTCGAGCAGCTTGATGCCGGCCTTCTGAGCGGCCTCACGCATCGCGCCGCGGGCGCAAATTTCGAACGCGAGCGCCGACGAGTCGACGTCGTGGTACTTACCGTCGATCAGGTGCACCTCGAAGTCGATGATCGGGAAGCCGATCAGCGAGCCGGTCTGCGCGGTCTCGCGGAAACCCTTCTCCACCGACGGGATATACTCGCGCGGGATGTTGCCGCCCTTGATCTCGTCGAAGAACTGGTAGCCCGAGCCACGCTCGCCCGGCTTCACCTGGACCTTCACTTCACCGAACTGGCCCGAACCGCCCGACTGCTTCTTGTGGGTGTAGGTCAGCTCGACCGGCTTGGCGAGATACTCGCGATACGCCACCTGCGGCGCACCGACGTTCGCCTCGACCTTGAACTCGCGCTTCATGCGGTCGACCAGGATCTCGAGGTGGAGCTCACCCATCCCCTTGATGATGGTCTGGCCCGACTCATGGTCGGTCGAAACGCGGAACGAGGGATCCTCGGCAGCCAGGCGGTTGAGCGCGAGGCCCATCTTTTCCTGGTCGGCCTTGGTCTTCGGCTCCACCGACAGCTCGATCACGGGCTCGGGGAACTCCATCCGCTCCAGGATGATCGGCTTGGCCGAGTCGCACAGCGTGTCGCCGGTCGTGGTCTCCTTGAGGCCCGCGATCGCAACGATGTCGCCGGCGCGCGCTTCCTCGATGTCCTCACGCGAGTTCGCGTGCATCAGGAGCATACGGCCGATCTTTTCCTTCTTGTCCTTCACCGAGTTCAGGTAGCTGCCCTTGGTCAGCGTGCCCGAATAGACGCGGGTGAAGGTGAGCGAGCCGACGAACGGGTCGTTCATGATCTTGAACGCCAGTGCCGAGAACGGCGCATCGTCTTCCGGCGGACGCGAGTCCTTGGTCTCGCCGTCCAGCTTGACGCCTTCGACGTCCGGAATGTCGAGCGGGCTCGGCAGATAGTCGACCACGGCGTCGAGCAGCGGCTGCACGCCCTTGTTCTTGAACGCCGAACCGCACAGGATCGGAACGAACGCCATCTCGAGCGTACCCTTGCGGATCAGCTTCTTGAGGTCGGCGACCGACGGCTCGTTGCCTTCCAGATACGCTTCCATCAGCGCATCGTCCTGCTCGACGGCCATCTCGATCAGGTCGCTGCGATACTTGGCAGCCTTGTCGGCCAGCTCCGCAGGGATTTCCTGATATTCGAACTTCGCGCCCAGGCTCTCTTCGAGCCACACGATCGCGCGGTTCTCGACCAGGTCGACCAGACCCTTGAACCCGCCCTCTTCGCCGATCGGGAGATACAGCACGGCCGGACGCGCACCGAGACGCTCGATGATCGTGTCGACGCAGTAGTAGAAGTTCGCACCGGTGCGATCGAGCTTGTTGACGAAGCACATGCGCGGCACGCCGTACTTGTCGGCCTGACGCCACACGGTTTCCGACTGCGGCTCCACGCCCGCAACGCCGTCGAAGCACGCAACCGCACCGTCGAGCACGCGCAGCGAACGCTCGACTTCGATGGTGAAGTCGACGTGGCCGGGGGTGTCGATGATGTTGATCAGGTGCTCTTCGCCCTTGCCCTCTTCAGCGCGCCACTTGCAGGTGGTTGCCGCCGAGGTGATCGTGATCCCGCGCTCCTGCTCCTGCTCCATCCAGTCCATCGTCGCGGTGCCTTCGTGCACTTCGCCGATCTTGTAGGACTTGCCGGTGTAATAGAGGATGCGTTCGGTCGTGGTCGTCTTGCCGGCGTCGATGTGCGCCATGATGCCGATGTTGCGATAGCGCTCGAGCGGATGGCTGCGGGCCATGATCGTTCTTCCTTAGCGATGTGGGGAGCCGATTTGGCCGGCTCCCCATCATATAGGTCGGTTGTGTTGCCAGCGGAAGACCGCCGGACCCGCTGTTACCAGCGGTAGTGCGAGAAGGCGCGGTTCGCTTCCGCCATGCGGTGCGTGTCTTCGCGCTTCTTCACCGCGTTGCCGCGGTTGTTGGCGGCGTCCATCAGCTCGCCCGACAGGCGGGCGGCCATGGTGTTCTCGCTGCGGTTGCGGGCCGAGGCGATCAGCCAGCGGATCGCGAGCGCCTGCGCACGCTCCGGACGGACTTCGACCGGGACCTGGTAGGTCGCACCGCCGACGCGGCGGCTGCGGACTTCGATGCCCGGCTTCACGTTGCCCAGCGCGTCGTGGAAGACGCCGATCGGGTCACGCTTGGCGCGCGCCTCGATGGTCTCGAACGCACCATAGACGATGGATTCGGCGACGGACTTCTTACCGTCCAGCATCACCGAGTTCATGAACTTCGAAAGAACCTGATCGCCATAGACGGGATCGGGCAGGATTTCCCGCTTTTCGGGACGACGACGACGAGCCATCTGTATTTCCTTCTAAACTTCAGCCTGGGGTGACCGCAAAGGCGGCCGGCTTACTTCGGACGCTTGGCGCCGTACTTGGAGCGGGACTGACGGCGGTCCTTGACACCCTGGGTGTCGAGCACGCCGCGCAGCACGTGATAGCGCACGCCCGGAAGGTCGCGCACACGGCCGCCGCGGATGAGCACCACCGAGTGCTCCTGCAGGTTGTGGCCTTCGCCGGGGATGTAGCTGATGACTTCGCGCTGGTTGGTCAGGCGGACCTTGGCCACCTTGCGCAGCGCCGAGTTCGGCTTCTTCGGGGTCGTCGTATAGACGCGGGTGCAAACGCCGCGCTTCTGCGGGTTCTGCTCCATCGCAGGGACCTTGGACTTGGTCTTCTGCAGTTCGCGGCCCTTGCGGACCAGCTGGTTGATCGTCGGCATGAAGCCCTTCACCTTTCAAACGGTTACTTTGCCGGAGTCGTGACAGGAATGCGCAAAGGCCACGCGGCGAGACGCCCCGGGGCCTTCGGTCTCCAACAACGTTCAGCTCTGTTCAGCAGGTCGGGGCCGGCGGGCCGGAACCATCCCATTGAACGGGCGCGGCTATACGCGTTCGCCCGGGGACGGTCAATGGCGGGGCCGCGGGCGCAGCGGGGCCGCAGACGCGGTCTGAAGGGCTCCCTCGATCCGGCGAATGCACGGATGTGTGCCGCAAGGGTCGACGTTCGCCTGCCGCGGAGCGCGTAGAGATGCCGGCCTTGGCCCGCATGGTGAGAAGGCGGGGGTTCGAACGCCCCCTGCCCCCTCGCAAAGCGACGGACGCGCGGACCCGGCCGACGCGCCCGCCCCGGTCCTTACATGGCCTGGATCTTCTGGAGATGACCCTGGACCACCTTCGCGGTGTCGCCGGCGAAGGTCTTGAGCGAGGCGGCGTCGCCGCTCGCCGCATAGCCCTGCAGCGCGTCGAGCGCCTGCTGGTGCGCGGCGACCTGCTGGCTCTTGTAGGTCGTGTCGAACGCAGCGCCGTCGGCCGCGCGCAGCGCCTCGAGGTCGGCCTTCTGCGCCGCGGTCAGCTCGGGCGAGGGTGTGACGTTGGCGGTGGCGGCCGCGGTCTTGAGCTTGGCGGTCGACTCGGTGTGGTCGTTGACCATCTGCGAGGCGAACGCCTTGAGCGCCGGCGTGGTCGCCTTGCCCTGCGCGATCTTGGCCGATTCGATCTCGAACGTGTCGCTGGCCGCCATCGTGTTGGCGAAGGACTGCGCCGTCAGCGCGGTCGAATCCATATCGTTGGCCATGCCGTCGTTGCCGATGACGGTCTCATCGTTCAGCAGCGTGTCGTTGGCCATGCCGTCGTCGGTGATCACCGTGTCGGTGTTGTTGGTGGTGGTGCGATCTCCGCAGGCACCCAGCCCCGCAAGCGCGGGCAGCACGGCACCGATCAGCAAAAGTTTCTTCATCTAGTCTCTCCTTCCGGGGAATTGCAACGCAGGCAGCAGACGGCCGTTCCCCGGCAGCGGGGTCTCGACCGTCCGGATCGGAGTCGCGTCAGCGCACCGGTGCCGAGTCGTTGGCGATCGGCAGCGCCTCGTTCGTCATCGGCATGGCGCCGCCGGCGGCGGTGCCGTTCGCGTCGGTCGCGTTGCCCATCATGCCGTCGACCCCGCCCATGTTGGTCGGGTCTTCGCCGTCGTTCGAAAAGGCCATGTTGTCGTAGCTGTCGTTGAGCACGACGTTGTTGTCGTTGGTGACGCGGACGTCTTCGCCGCCGCCGCAGGCCCCGAGCAGGGCGACGAGCGGAAGCGCGAGCAGCAAGGGCTTGGTCATGGACGGTCTCCTGTTCCGAAGGAGAACAACGTACCCCCGCGGGCGCCGTTCCCGCCCCGCTCCGATGCCGCCAAGGAGAACGGGCGGACGGCGCTTTCGCCGCCCGCCCGCCGGATCAGATGTGGAGGGCGCGGCCGTAGGCGGCGAGCACGCTCTCGTGCATCGCCTCCGAGATGGTCGGGTGCGGGAACACCGTCTCCATCAGCTCCGCCTCGGTGGTCTCCAGCGTCTTGCCGACGGTGTAGCCCTGGATCATCTCGGTCACCTCGGCGCCGACCATGTGCGCGCCGAGCAGTTCGCCGGTCTTGGCGTCGAACACCGTCTTGATGAAGCCCTCGGCCTCCCCGAGCGCGATCGCCTTGCCGTTGCCGACGAACGGGAAGCTGCCGACCTTCACCTGGTAACCCGCTTCCTTGGCCTTCGCCTCGGTCAGGCCGACGCTGGCGATCTGCGGGTGACAATAGGTGCAGCCCGGAATGTTCTTCGGGTCCATCGCATGCGGGTGCTTGCCGGCGATCGCCTCGACCGCGATCACGCCCTCGTGGCTGGCCTTGTGCGCGAGCCAGGGCGGCGCGGTGATGTCGCCGATCGCCCACAGGCCGTCGACGTTGGTCTTGCAGGTCGCGTCGGTCTTGAGGAAGCCGCGGTCGTCGATCGCGACGCCCAGTTCCTTCAGGCCGATGTCGGCGGTGTTCGGCACGATACCGATCGCGACGATGACGTGGCTGTAGTCGCCGTCGACCGCCTTGCCGTCCTTGCCAGTGATCGTCGCCTTCACGCCGTTGGCATCGGCCGCGATCTTGTCGACCTTGGCGCCGGTCAGGATCTTCATGCCCTGCTTGGTGAGCGCCTTCTCCAGGAACGCGGAAACATCGGCGTCCTCGACGGGGACGATGCGGTCCATCATCTCGACGACGGTGACGTCGGCGCCCATGTCGTTGTAGAAGCTCGCGAATTCGATGCCGATCGCGCCCGAGCCGATCACCAGCAGCTTCTTGGGCATTTCGGACGGCGTCATCGCGTGGCGGTAGGTCCACACGCGCTTGCCGTCGGCGGGCAGGTTCGGCAGGTCGCGGGCGCGCGCGCCGGTCGCGACGATGATGTTCTTGGCCGAGAGCTCGGTCGTCTTGCCGTCCTGGCCGGTGACGCTGAGCTTGCCTTTGCCGGTCAGCTTGCCGGTGCCCATGTGCACGGCGATCTTGTTCTTCTTCATCAGGTGCGTGACGCCCTGATTGAGCTGCTTGGCGACGCCGCGCGAGCGCTTCACCACCGCATCCAGATCGGCGCTGATCTTGTCGGCAGCCAGGCCATAGTCCTTGGCGTGCTGCATATAGTGGAAGATCTCGGCCGAGCGCAGCAGCGCCTTGGTCGGGATGCAGCCCCAGTTGAGGCAGATGCCGCCCAGGTTCTCGCGCTCGACGATCGCCGTCTTGAGCCCCAGCTGCGCCGCGCGGATCGCCGCGACATAGCCGCCCGGCCCGGAGCCGAGGACGATGAGGTCGTAGGTTTCAGCCATGACTAGATGTTTCCGTCCTGCGATTCTGTGAAGTTACGATTCTTGGGTGTCGACCGGCCGCGGGCGCCGGTTCTCGTCGATCGCGACGAAGACGAAGCGCGCCTGGGTCACCCGGCACTGTTCCTCGACGTGACGGCCGCGGCGCCAGGCCTCGACCTCGATCGTCATCGAGGTGCGGCCGGTCTTCACCAGTTCGGCATAGACCGACACCTCGTCGCCGACCGCGACCGGCGCGTGGAACTGCATGCCGTCGACCGCGATGGTGACGGCGCGCCCGCGCGAATGCCGCGCCGCGACCAGCCCCGCCGCCATGTCCATCTGGCTCATCAGCCAGCCGCCGAAGATGTCGCCGTACGGGTTGGTGTCGGCGGGCATGGTGGTGACGCGCAGCGCCGGCGTGCCTGCCGGAGGAGTCTCAGCCATGTCGCACCTCCCCCGCGCGGCGATGGTCGGCGACGGCGCGCTGCATCTGGCGGACGCCCAGCACGACGACGACGAACACCGCGGCCATCGTCACCAGCCGGATGTCGCCGGTGGCGGGGCGATAGGACCAGGCGGAGAGCATCCCCACCCCGACGACCGCAGCCACGCTCAGCACGATCTGTGCCGCCTCGATCGCCACGCGCGTCTTCATCGCCACGCTCCCACCGCCGACCGGCTCCGCGTCAAGCAAGCAGGCCCATCGGCTGCTCGACCAGCGCCTTGAACAGCTTGAGCATCTCCGCACCGTCCGCGCCGTCGATCGCGCGATGGTCGAAGCTGCCGGTCGCCGTCATCACCGTCGCCACGCCGAGCGCGTCGTCGATGACGTAGGGGCGCTTCTCGCCCGCGCCGACCGCCAGGATCATGCCCTGCGGCGGGTTGATCACCGCCTCGAACTGCTTGATCCCGAACATGCCCATGTTGGAGAGGCTGGCGGTGCCGCCCTGATATTCCTCGGGCTTCAGCTTGTTCTCCTTGGCGCGGCCGGCGAGCTCCTTCATCTCGCTCGAGATCTTGGCCACGCCCTTGGCGGCCGCGTCGCGGATGATCGGGGTGATGAGGCCGGTCGGGGTCGACACCGCCACCGACACGTCGGCGCGGCTGTAGCTGACCAGCTGGTCGCCCAGGAAGGTGACGTTGCACTTCGGGCTCTGCTCGAGCGCGATGCCCAGCGCCTTGATCAGCAGGTCGTTGACCGACAGCTTCACGCCGCGCACGTCGAGCGTCTTGTTGAGGTCGCTGCGCAGCTTGAGCAGCGCGTCGAGCCGAACGTCGACGGTCAGGTAGATGTGCGGGATCGTCTGCTTCGCCTCGGTGAGGCGACGTGCGATCGTCTTGCGGATGTTCGAGAGCTTGGCGACCTCGTGCGGGATCGACTCGTCGTACCACACCGCCTTCGTCTCCGACGTCGGCGCGGCGCCGCCGCTGGGGACGCTCGCTGCGGCAGACGTGGCCGCCGGAGCCTCCGCCTTCGGCGCGGCGCCGGGCTTGGCGCCCTCGACGTCGGTCTTGACGATGCGGCCGTTGGGGCCGGAGCCTGCCACGGCGGAAAGATCGACGCCCTTTTCGGCGGCGATGCGGCGGGCGAGCGGGCTCGCCTTGACGCGGCCGCCGCTGCTCGGGGCAGCCGGCGCTGCTGCGGGGGCCGGCTTAGCCTCGGCCTTGGACGCTTCCTTGGGCGCTTCGGCCTTGGGCGCTTCCGCCTTTTCGGCCGGCGCATCGGCCTTGGCCGCGGGCGCCTCGATCGCGCTCGCATCCTCGCCCTCGGCGGCGAGGATCGCGATCACGGTGCCGACCTTCACATTGTCCGAACCCTCGGTGACGAGGATCTTCGCGATCGTGCCCTCGTCGACGGCTTCGAACTCCATCGTCGCCTTGTCGGTCTCGATCTCCGCCATCAGGTCGCCGGAGCGGACGGTGTCGCCCTCTTTCACCAGCCACTTGGCGAGGGTTCCCTCCTCCATGGTGGGGGAAAGCGCGGGCATCTTGATTTCGATCGACATGGGTACAGCTGGATCCTCTCGGGGCTCTGGCCTTCCTTCGCCGTCACAGCCCCACCGGTCAACCCCGCGGGGTTGCGCGACGGGCGCAGCACGGCCACGCTTGAAACCGAAGGGGAGCGTTTTCGATGCGGACATATCTGGTGGTGATCGACGAAAGCGACGAATCGCAGATCGCGCTGCGCTTCGCCGCACGCCGTGCAGTGAAGACCGGCGGATCGGTCGAGATCCTCGCGCTGACCGAGCCGACGGAGTTCGTGCAATGGGGCGGCGTCATGGCGACGATGGAGGAGGAGACGCGCCAGCGTGCGGAGGGGTTGATCGCCGCCGCGGCGGGCACGCTGATCGAGGAATCGGGGCTGAAGCCCAAGCTGACGCTGCGCGAAGGCGACGGCCCCGCGATCGTGCGCGAGATGATCGCCGCCAATCCGGAGATCGCCGCACTGGTGCTGGGGGCGGCGGCGAGCGGCGCGCCGGGCCCGCTGGTCAGCCATTTCGCGGGAACCGATGCCGGCACGCTGCCGGTACCGGTGATGATCGTGCCCGGCAGCCTCGACCGCGAAGCGATCGACCGGCTGAGCTGAAAAAGCGACGGGCGCCCGCGCGACGCGGCCGCCCGTGCCGTTGCGTCAGTTCGCGCCGCTGGTCACGAACGCGCCGTTGACGCCCACGGGGAAGAACCCGCCGGCACCGGTCGCCGCCGCGTTCAGGTAGACGATGTTGAGGACCTGCGCGGTCGACCGGCTGAACGCGATGCCGTTCGCATCCGCCGGCACGATGTTCGCGGCACCGTCCATCGTGATCCCCTGGTCGAGATCGCTGCTGCCATCGAGCGAATCGCGGGCATCGCTGATCTGGTTGGCGGAGGTGATCAGGCTCGGCGTCTCGATGCCCTTGGCATAGAGCGTCGTGCGGATCAGGCCCGCGTGATAGGCCTCTGCCGCCAGGATTCCTGCCGATGCATCGATATAGGTCGTGCTGGTGATCAGCGGCGCCGCGCCCTTGTAGGCGGACACGCCGACGTCCTCGAAGATATAGGCCGCGAGCAGGAAATTCTCGTCGCTGGCATAGGGATCGAACGTCTCGTTGCCGCCGATCACGCCGGCCGCGCGCGCCGCCGCGGTGAACGGCCCGTTCGCACCGCCGCCGATATCGATCGCCGGCTGCGCCACGGCCGCACTGCCGAGCGCCTTGCGCAGGAACGCGACGTGCGCCTGCTCGTCCGCCGCGATCTCGCGGGCATATTGCGCAACCACCGGATCGGTGAAGGTCACCGCGCGGCCGCCCTGGATCGCCCCCGGCTTGCCCACACCGCTGAGCAGGCTGCCCGGGATGCTCGCCCCGGTCGTGGCAAAGGAATAGAACTGCGCCTCAAGATATTCGAGGTTCAGCGCGAAGTTGAGGATGTTGACGTCCGAAGAGCCGGAGCTCGCACTCGGAGTGGGGGTCGGCGTCGGCGAGGGGGCCGGCGCGAAGTCGTCGTCATTGTCGTCGCACGCGGCGAGCAGCGACAGCCCGCCCGCCATTGCCGTGGCGGTGCCTGCGTAGCGCAGGAACTGACGCCGTTCGGCACGGCGCTGCTCGATCGCCTGGACGACCTGGCGCTTGGATTCGATGTTCATCGTGGATCTCCCTGATCGAACCCGCGGGCTCAGTTCGCCGCGCTGCTGCGGATGGTGCCGTTGACGCCGGCAGGGAAGAACCCGCCCATGGTGGCTGCGGCGTTGTTGAGGTAGACGATGTTGAGCACCTGCCCGGTGCTCCGCCCGAACGCGAGACCGTCCGCATCGAGCGGTGCGATGTTCGACACCGGCCGGTCGCCACTGGTCGGGGAGATCCCCTGGTCGCGATCGTCGGCGCCGTCGAGCGAATCGCGCGCGTTCGAGATCGCATCGGCCGAGCTGCGCAGCATCGGCGTCTCGACGCCCTTGCTGTAGAGCGTCGTGCGCAGGATCGCGGCGTGGTACGCCTCGACCGCCAGGATGCCCGCGGCCGCCTCAAGATACGCCTTGTTGGTGATCAGCGCCGCCGCACCCTTGTACGCAGACACGCCGACGTCCTCGAAGATGAAGGCGCCGAGCAGGAAGTTCTCGTCGTTGGCATAGGGGTCGAAGGTCTCCCCCGTGCCGATCAGCCCCGCTGCGCGTGCGGCATTGGAGAAGGCGCTGGTCGGCGTCGCGCTGACGTCGACCGCCGGCTGCGCCACGGCGGAAGTGCCGAGCTGGTTGCGCAGAAACGCGACGTGTGCGCGCTCGTCCACCGCGATCTCGCGCGCATATTGCGCAACGACCGGGTCCTGGAACGCGACGCGGCGACCGCCGCGAACCTCGCCCTGGGTGCCGGTACCGCCGAGCATCGCCTGCGGAAGCCCCTCGCCGGTCGCGGCGTAGCTGTAGAACTGCGCCTCGAGATATTCGAGGTTCAGCGCGAAGTTGAGAATGTCGGCGTCGGTGACCGCCTGCGCACGCGCCGGCTCGGACCGCGACAAGGCCGCGACGCCCGCAGTGGTCAGTGCCGTCGCGCCCAACGCGCGCGAGAAAAATTCCCGTCGGTCGTTCCGACGCTGCACGCGCGCGTCCAGTGCTTCGAGGATCGTATCGGATTCAGTCATTGGGTCCTCCCTGTCGAGGTTACCTTCGTGCGGCACCGGACAGTATCGCCCCGCCCGCCGGGGAGCGTGCGCGGCGGGACGGCCGACCAAGTTCCCAGCGCATTAACTCTCCTGACGCGCTTCGGTCGCATCTATTTGGAAATATTTGTTTTCAACATAGATCAGCCTCTTGATGTTTCGCCTTTGTACTTTGAATATTGCTGCAGCGCGCAACCGGGCTTCGCCCCGCTACGGGAGTTTGCTGCGTCAGCAAGGGACCGCGGATTTGGCTTGAGCCTGGCGGCAGGGCGCGTCACCATCCCGCACATGCGAACCCGTCTCCTGCTTCCGCTCCTCGCCCTCGCCACCCCCGCCGCGGCGCGCGAGGCACCCCGCCCCGAACGGCTGCGCGCCGACGTCGAGAAGCTGGTGTCGTTCGGCACCCGCCACACCCTCTCCTCTCCCGACGACCCGGCGCGCGGCATCGGTGCGGCGCGCCGCTGGTTCGCGAACGAGATGGACCGCATCGGCCAGGCGTGCGGCGGCTGCATCACCGTCGCCAACGTCGCGCGCGGGTTCACCGGCCCGCGCGCACCGAACGGCGTGCAGATCGTCGACGTGCTCGGCTTTCAGCAGGGGCGCGACCCCAAGCGCGTGGTGATCGTGATGGGCCATATCGACAGCCGCGTGACCGACGTGATGGACGTGACCAGCGACGCGCCTGGCGCCAACGACGATGCTTCGGGTGTCGCGCTGGTGCTGGAGGCGGCACGCATCCTGTCCAAGGAGACGTTCGACGCCACCATCGTCTACGCCGCGCTGTCGGGCGAGGAACAGGGGCTGTGGGGCGGCGAGCTGCTCGCCGACACCGCGCGCGAGCGCGGCTGGACGGTGAGCGCGGTGCTCAACAACGACATCGTCGGCAACACCGTCGGACTCGACGGCCGACGGGTCGCCGACCGGGTGCGCGTCTTCTCCGAAGG
Organism: Sphingomonas mangrovi; assembly: GCF_047975845.1. Taxonomy (NCBI): domain Bacteria; kingdom Pseudomonadati; phylum Pseudomonadota; class Alphaproteobacteria; order Sphingomonadales; family Sphingomonadaceae; genus Sphingomonas; species Sphingomonas mangrovi. Next base: position 142,487 of record NZ_JBIUCZ010000002.1, read on the forward strand.
CATCCGCAGCTCCGAATCGATCGAGCAGCAGTTCGCCCGCCGCGCCGCCGGTGGCGAGGACGATGGCCCCAGCCGCGCGCTCGCCAAGGCGATCGACGGGCTCGCCGGAACGCTGCCGGGCGGCGTCGACGCGGTGCTCGAACGCCGTCCCGACCGTTTCGGCCGCGGCGGCGACCACGAACCGTTCCTCAAGCTCGGCTATCCCGCGGTGCGCTTCTCGGTCGGCGTCGAGAACTACGATGCGCAACACCAGGACCTGCGCACCGAGAACGGCCGAGTCTATGGCGACACGGTCGACCGCATGGACTTCCCCTATCTGGCCAAGGTGACCGCGCTCAACGTCGCGACGCTCGCCCGGCTCGCGACCGCGCCGGCCGCCCCGGAAGGCGTGACCATCTCGGGCGCGCTCGGCGTCGACACCACCGTGCGCTGGCAGCCGGTACCGGGTGCCGCGGGCTATCGCATTCGCTGGCGCCGCAACGACGCGCAGGACTGGACCGAGCAGGTCGACGCGAAGGGGGACAGCCATGTCCTCAAGGGCGTGATCGTCGACGATCATTTCGTCGGCGTGTCCGCGCTGGCGAAGGACGGTAGCGAGAGCCTGGTCAGCTTCGCGGGGCGCGCACCGCGGGGCTGAGGGCACCGGGGCGCCGCGGCAGGGAACAAAGCGTTAACCGATCGTCGGTATCGACCGGGCATGGACGCGAAACCGCGCGCTATTCAAGGTCTTACCCGAGAGGCTCCGCTCGCTCCGGCGTTCGGGCGGATGCTCGATCTGCTGCCGGGTCTGGTCGCCTATTTCGGCGTGGACCTGCGATACCGCTACGCCAACGCGACCTATTCGCGATGGCGCGGCCTGTCCCCCGCCGACATGCTCGGCCGCCACGTCCGCGAGGTGGTGGGCGAACGCAACTATCCGCGCATCGCCGCGAAGCTCTGCGAGGCGGCGACCGGCGTGCCCGTGGTGTACGAGTACGACATCTTCGACGGGGAGCTCGGCCGGCGCGTACAGGGCAGCTACATGCCCGACATCGCCGAAGACGGCAGCGTGCTGGGCATCCTCGCGCTGGTCACCGACATCAGCCGGCGCGACGACCTCCAGCAGCGGATCGCGCGGAGCGAGGCGATGTTCCACGAGGCGTTCGAGAACGCCCCGATCGGCAATGCGGTGGTCGGCCTCGACGGGCGACTGCTCCGCGTCAACCGCGCCTTCGCGGCGATGCTCGACCGCACGCCGGAGGAGATGGCGCGGCTCACCATCGCCGACATCACCCACCCCGACGACCTCGACGCCGACATGGAGCTGCTCCAGAGCGTGCTCGACCGCCGGCGCGACGGCTATTGCATGGAGAAGCGCTACGTCCGGCGCGACGGCAGCTCCCTGCACGGGAAACTCGTCGCGTCCGTCGTGCGCGATGACTCCGGCGACGCGATCCGCTTCCTGGCACACGTCGAGGACGTCTCGCAGCAGCGCGAAGCCGAACGCCGGCTGATCGAAACGAACGCGCGGCTTTCGCTGGTGACCGAGGCGGTGCGCGGCGGCTCCTGACATCTCGACGTCGCCTCGATGCATTTCGAGACGTCGCGCGCGCTGGCGCAGTTCGTCGCCGGCCCCGAAGCATGCACGATGGGGTTGCTCGACTATTCCGCGCGCATCCACGCGGAGGATCGCGCGGCGGCGGACCTGGCGCCGCTGATCCTGGGGGAAAGCGACCGCTCCTCCGTCCAATATCGGCTCGAGACCAGCACCGGCATCCGCTGGATGCGCTGCGACCGCCGGCTGCTGCGCGATGCGAAGGGCGCCCCCGAACAGATCGTCGGCGTCGCGATCGACTTCACCGACGAGCACGATCGCCGCACCCTCGCCGAAACCCAGGCGAGCACCGATCCGTTGACCGGCCTGCTCAACCGCCGCGGGCTCGACCAGCGGCTGCGCGCGCTGCCGCCCGGCTGTGCGTGCGGCGTGCTGGCGATCGATCTCGACGGGTTCAAGCCGGTCAACGACCAGTTGGGCCACGACGCCGGCGACGCCGTGCTCGTCGAGACGGCAGCCCGGCTGCGCGCGATGACCCGCAGCACCGACCTGGTCGCGCGCCTGGGCGGCGACGAGTTCGCGGTCGTGCTCGTCGGCCTCGACGCCGCCGTGCTGCGCACCCTCGCCGAGCGTGCGACGGCGCGCTTGCAGGAACCGTTCGAAACGGTCGCGGAGCACGGGCTCCCGGTAGGCGCGAGCGTCGGCGCCAGCTGGTCGCCCGAACCGCCCGACGCGATCGGCGGCACCCTCTCCCGCGCCGACGCGGCGCTCTACGAAGCCAAGGCCGCAGGCCGCGGCACCCTGCGCGTGGCGCCGTGACGCGAAACGCCGACCGCGCCGTCGCGCTGGAGCCGCTGACCGACATTCGGTCGCGACGGGCTGCCGCCGTTCTCTAGGGATTTTCCTTTCTCGATGCCCTCCGCGGGTGATCGATCGAGAACGGAATTCAGGCCGTTCCCGCGGGCGCATCCGACAATATGGCCGTCAGCTTCAGCCTGGCGTCCTCGGTAAGGGTGACACGGTCCGGCCAGCTTCCATCTGCAAGGTTCGTCGAGGCGAACACCCCCGTACTCAGCAACGCCTTGATGCACCGCAACGCGGTGGAATGCGGGACCAGCGAGGCGCCGCATACGTCGCCGACCTTCTGCCCCTCCTCGCCGGCCAGGAACAGGTAGAGCATCATGTTCCACGCCGGGTCTGAAAACAGCGCCGGGTTAAAATGCTCCCGCCGCTTCAAGGCCAGCGAATACGCGTCTCGCGCGACAGCACGAGGAGTCTTGGATGACGCCATGATCAGCACGTCCACAATGATTTGGCGGCCGCTGTGCGTGCGAGCCGCAAGAGATGAACAATCCGGTGCCGCGCACCGCGCAGACGCGGTGCAGCACTTCAGGATGCCGCTGCGCCCGGCCTGCTCCAATCCGGATCGCTTCCGGCGCGCCGCAGCCGTTGCTGGTGGCGTACCGTCCCGCTCACCAGCAGGATCAGGATCGGATAGCTCCACACGGCGCTCAGCGTCGCATAGGCGGTTCGCAGCACCTCCAGGTCGAGGAGCTTCACGAAGTGCGAGCAGGTCCCCAGCCCATGCAGCGCGGTCACCCACAGCGGCCAGAAGCGGTCGGCGAAAAGGGCGATGACCAGAAGCGCCACGAGCAGGACGAGATCGACCCCGAACACCCCCCACTCCACGCTGGCGAACCGCGCCGGGAACTGTCGCTGCGCGACGCGCGTGGCGAGCGTGGCGAGGAGCAGCGCCATGCCGGCGAATCGCTCCGGCGCCCCGCCCCGACCGACCGCATAGGCGGTAGCGAGCAGATGAAGCAGGTTGAAGAGGATGACCCGTTCCATCCGCCGCCCCGTCGCGCTTCAGGCCACGACCGCGAGCTTGGCAGGGGCCATCGCACCGGTGAACTCCACCTCGGGGCATTCGGACTGGTCGCCGTAGCCGATGGTGCGCAGGCCGATCGCGTCCCGCGCCTCGACCAGGGCGAGATGCGCCTCCACCAGCCGATGGCGCGCGCGGACCAGATCCCCCGCCGCGTCGCTGACGAGGCGCAGCGCCTCCAGCCCGGTTCCCACCGGCAGCTTCGCCTTCGAGCGCTGGTCGATCATCGTCGTCATGCAGCTCGCGGCGAGCAGCGCGGCCTGATCCGCCGCCGCCTCGGCCTTCAGAAATTCCGCAGCGACCAGATCCGCCGCCCGGCGTCGTTCGTTCAGCATCGATGTTCCTGCCATGCCGCAGCGTTCAGCGGGAGCTTGCGGCGCGGTGATCCTTCAGCAGCTTGGAAAGCGTCTGCCCCATGTTGAGCAGCGCCATCGACGCGAACGCGATCGTGACGACCAGTCCGGCGATGACGCCAAGCCTTCCGAGCTTGCCGAGCGGATTGCGCGTCTGCCCCCGAAAACCGGCGTCGGGCGACACTCCGAACAGCCGGCGGACCAGCCACAGCGGCTCGTCCCGGGGCGTTTCTTGCTGTCGGGTGGGGCCGTCGGGAACGTCGATCGGATCGGATGGGAGCCGTTCGTATGCCGCCTCGTCGCTGGCGGACGGGAGGGCACCGGTTTCGATCGCGTTATCGGCAGCCGGCGGCTGCCCGCCCGCAACCTCCCTGCCCTCGTGTTCGGCGAGGAGACGCGCGGCGGCGAAGCGTGTGGGCACCCCGAGTTGCTGGACGGCGCGTTCGATCCGCTTGTCGACCGCGGAGGGAGAGACGCCCACCAGCGCGGCGATCTCCTTGGAATTGTGCCGTGTGAACACGAGGCGGAGGCACTCTCGCTGGGCCTCGGTTAGCTGCTCGACGGGATTGGACGACATGGGACCTACGCCGCCCACGTCCGGCGGCACGAACCGCTAACGCGCGGCATCGGCTTCGGGCGCGCCGTCGCCGCGATTGTCGGCGGGCGGCGGCGCTGCCTTGGACCAGCGTTCGAGGAAGGCATCGATTTCGGACGGCGTGGGCGCGCGGCACGCGGCGCGGCGAAGCGTATCGATCGCCAGCTGCAGATGGACCGCCGTCGTGTGACTTTCCGCGCGATCGAGCAGCGCAAGCGCCATGTTCATCAGGCTGAGCGCGACCGCTTCATCCCGCCCGGTCAGCATAGCGGCACCAGATCCATCAAGCCGTCGGTGAGGTTTCAAACTGGTCATGCACCATCAAGAGGCAGGCTGGAGCCCGCCACTATCGCGGAAGCCAATGGGTGCCAAGCCCCTCGGCACCGGCGTATTACTGTACGCCACGTTGGACATAATGTCGCGGCGTGCCCACCAGCGAGCGCAGCCGCGCCCCCAGTCTCAAGAGCGACGACGACGTATAAAGCCCCAGATGCACGACCTGATCAAAGGCGCGCATCTTCCCGAACACGGTAGGCGGGTCGGAGATCGAGGGCCGTCGTCGCCTGGCGGCGTGATGCGATCGGCAACGAAAATGGCGATTGGAAGAGGGCAGAAGGTCTGCCGTGTTGGTAGCGGAGGAGGGACTTGAACCCCCGACACGCGGATTATGATTCCGCTGCTCTAACCAGCTGAGCTACTCCGCCCCAATGGGCCTCGCCGTGGCGAGGGCGCGCCTATACGAAGGCGTTTCGCCTCGGTCAAGCGAAGTTGTGACGCGAAATCGCCTCCCACGGACCGCCGCGATACCACCAGCTTGCAAGCCCCGCGATCGCGATCGGACGCGGGCGGAAATCGGGCTCCAGCTCGGCGAGCAGCGCACGCACCCGCGCGGGCTCGACCTTGTTCTGGATGGTGACGTGCGGGCGCCAGCCGGCGCGGTCCTGCGGGGTCAGCAACCCGGCGAAGGCCTCCGCCAGCCGGCCGCGAATCGTCTCGAGCTCGAGCGATTCGATGCGGAGTGCCACCCCGCGGCCGAGGTTCAGCAGCCCAGCGATGCGCGCGCGCGGGGCGGGCACGCCGCGGGTCTCGGCCGCCAGCCGCTGACGCAGCTCGGGCGCGAGGTCGGGCGGCAGGTGGTGGAACAGCGTCAGATGCGCGGCCAGCTGGTTGCGCTCCGGCGGGAAGTGCCGCCGCCGCAGCCCGTCGAGCAGCGCATGGTCCGCCGCGCCGAACAGCGCCGAGACGATGATCGGCGCACCGGCGGGTGCCGGATCGGGACCGGCGCCGCCGCTCAAATCTCGACCTGGCTGCCCAGCTCGACCACGCGGTTGGTGGGCAGGCTGAAGAACTCCATCGCGCTTTCGGCGTTGCGCAGCATCCAGGCGAACAGCTTCTCGCGCCAGATCATCATCCCCGGCCGCGACGACGGCAGCAGCGTCTGGCGCGCGAGGAAGAAGCTGGTCTCCATCATCCGGAACTCGCCGCCCGCGATCTGCACCTGGCGCAGCGCCGCGGGGACGTCGGCGTCCTGCATGAAGCCATAGCGCAGGATCAGCCGGTGGAATCCCTGCCCCAGATCCTCGGCCTTCACGCGCCCTTCCTCGGCCACGAACGGCTCGTCGCTGATCTTCACCGTCAGCAGCACGACGCGCTCGTGCAGCACCTTGTTGTGCTTGAGGTTGTGGAGCAGCGCGTGCGGCACGCCGTCGGGCGTCGAGGTCATGAACACCGCGGTGCCCGGCACCCGGCTGGCGGAGTTCGCCGCCGACTGGATGAAGATCCGGATCGGCATCGCCGCCTCGCGCAGCCGCTCGATCATCAGCTTGCGCCCCTTGGCCCAGGTGGTGAGCAGCACGAAGACGATGATGCCGATCATCAGCGGGAACCAGCCGCCGTCGGGCACCTTGGTGAGGTTGGCCGCGAAATAGGCGCCATCGACCAGGAAGAACACCGCCAGCAGCGGCAGCGCGTAATAGACCGGCCAGCGCCACAGCGCGAACAGCAGCACCGCCAGCAGGCAGGTGTCGATCAGCATCGCCCCCGTCACCGCGATGCCGTACGCGGCGGTGAGGTTGGACGAGGTGCGGAAGGTGAGCACCAGCAGGATCACCATCACCATCAGCGCCCAGTTGATGAGCGGGATGTAGATCTGCCCCGCGGTGGCGGCGCTGGTGTGGTCGATGCGCAGCCGCGGGATGAAGCCCAGCTGGATCGCCTGCTGCGTGACCGAGAAGGCACCCGAGATCACCGCCTGGCTGGCGATGATCGCGGCCATCGTCGCCAGGAACACCATTGGCAGCTGCAGCCCCTCCGGCGCCAGCATGTAGAAGGGGCTCTGCAACGCCGTCGCGCCCTCACGCATCAGCAGCGCACCCTGCCCCATATAGTTGGCCATCAGCGCGGGAAGTACGATCCACAGCCAGGAGAAGGCGATCGGCCGCCGCCCGAAATGGCCCATGTCGGCATAGAGCGCCTCGGCGCCCGTCACCGCGAGCACAACCGAGCCCAGCGCCAGGAAGGCGGGAAGCGGGTCCTGCACGAAGAAATTGATCGCATAGCTCGGCAGCAGCGCGTGGAGGATCGTCGGCGTATGGACGATGCTGACGATGCCCAGGACCGCGATGACGGCGAAGTAGCAGACCATGATCGGGCCGAAGAAGGCGCCAACCCGCGCCGTGCCGCCGCGCTGGATCGAGAACAATCCGACCAGAATCAGAACCGCGATCGGCAGCACCAGCCCGCCGAACGCCGGGGCGGCGATCGCCACTCCCTCGACCGCCGAGAGCACCGACACCGCCGGCGTGATCATGCTGTCGCCGTAGAAGAGCGCCGTCGCGAACACGCCGAGCAGCACGATGCCGCTGGTCCAACGCTTGCCCTGGGTGCGGCCGGAGACGAGCGCGAGCAGCGCCAGGCTGCCGCCCTCCCCCTTATTGTCGGCGCGCATGATGATCGAGACGTACTTCAGCGTCACGACGATCATCATCGACCAGAACATCAGGCTGATGACGCCCATGATGTGCAGGGTGTCGAGCGCCAGCTTGTGATGGCCGTCGAAGGTTTCGCGAAACGCGTAGAGCGGACTGGTGCCGATGTCGCCGAAGACGATGCCGACGGCGCCGAGCATGAGCTTCCACGTCGCCTGCTCGCGGGCATGCGCATGACCGTCCTCGACGCGTTCCGATGGCAGGAGGGCGGCGCCTCCCAGCACGTTTTCAGGCGGATTCACAGATGCGGCAATCGCTGGATCTGGTGGGACATGACCATCGCCTGAACCGCTACTCGTTGCCGTGAAAGCGCCGGCGGGTAGCACGGGCGCTCTGCGCTCGCAATGTTACTCACCGCCGCAAACCGGTCTATAGCAGCAACATACAAGCCGGAGAGAGCCATGCGCGTCGGAGTTCCCAAGGAGATCAAGAACCACGAGTATCGGGTGGGTCTCACCCCGCCTTCGGTAGCGGAACTGACCGCCGCCGGCCACGAAGTCGTCGTCGAGACTTCTGCGGGAGACGGAATCGACTTCACCGACTCGGACTATGTCGACGCCGGGGCGCGAATCGTCGCCGATGCCGCCGCCGTGTTCGCCCAGAGCGACATGATCGTGAAGGTGAAGGAGCCGCAGCCCTCGGAGATCGCGCTGCTCGAGCCGCGCCACACGCTGTTCACCTACCTCCACCTCGCCGCGGACAAGCCGCAGGCGGAAGGGCTGATGCGGTCTGGCGCGACCTGCATCGCCTATGAGACCGTAACGTCGAACAGCGGCTCGCTGCCGCTGCTCAAGCCCATGTCGGAAGTGGCGGGGCGCATGTCGGTGCAGGTCGGCGCGCATTATCTGGAGAAGGAACAGGGCGGCCGCGGCGTGCTGCTGGGCGGCGTGCCCGGCGTGGCGCCGGCGCGAGTCGCGATCCTGGGCGGCGGCGTGGCCGGCGTGAATGCCGCGCAGATGGCGGTGGGCCAGCGTGCCGACGTCACCATCTACGACATCAGCAATGAGCGGTTGGCCGAGCTCGACCTCCACTTCGGCAGCCAGATCAAGACGGCCTATGCCTCGCGCGCGGCGATCGCCTCGGCGGTTGCGCGGGCGCATCTGGTGATCGGCGCGGTGCTGGTGCCGGGCGCCGCCGCCCCCAAGCTGGTGACGCGCGAGATGCTCAAGACGATGAAGCGCGGCAGCGTGCTGGTCGACATCGCGATCGACCAGGGCGGCTGCTTCGAGACGTCGCGCGCCACCACCCACGACGATCCCGTGTTCGTCGAGGAGGATGTGATCCATTACTGCGTCGCCAACATGCCCGGCGCGGTCGCGCGTACTTCTGCCTTCGCACTCAACAACGCGACGCTGCCGTTCGTGATGCGGCTGGCGAAGCTGGGCGCCGAGGCGGCGATGCGCGCCGACCGCCACCTGGCGGCCGGGCTCAACGTCTCCGGTGGCCACATCCGCCACGCCGCGGTGGCCGAAGCGCTGTCGCTGCCGATGGAGGCGTGGACCGGAACGGATTGAGAACAGCGACGTTGTCGCGGGGAAGGAGATCCCCATGACGACCGAGCAGAACCCCAAGAGCGAGCCCTTCTCCAACGCCGAGAAGGACCCGGACGACTGGACCACCGGCGACGAGCCGATGACCGGCGCGCAGGCCTCTTACCTCAAGACGCTGAGCGAAGAGGCCGGCGAGCCGTTCGACGACACGCTCACCAAGGCCGACGCCTCCAAGCGCATCGATTCGCTGCAGGAAAAGACCGGCCGCGGCACGAACTGAGCCGACGATCAAGCCGACGCCGCCATCCACGGGCGGCGGTGTCGCGTTCGAAAGCACCGGCGCCGATGCGCCGGTGCTTTTCTTTTAAGTCAGAAGCGCGTGGCAGGTGCAGCAGCCTGCCGACCAGCAGCGCTGGCGGACGTCAGTGTCCCGCGTAGTCGACGAGCGCATGGACGGCGATGCCGTCGCCGCGCAGCGCATCGGCCCCGCCCAGATCGGGCAGATCGACCACGAACGCCGCCTGGGTGATGGTGGCCCCCGCCTTGCGCAGCAGCCGTACCGCCGCCCGCGCGGTGCCACCGGTGGCGATCAGGTCGTCGACCAGCAGCACGCGCGCACCGGGCGCGCAGGCGTCGGCGTGGATGGTGATGCGGTCGGTGCCATATTCGAGGGCATAGTCCTCGGCAATCGTCGCGCCGGGCAGCTTGCCGTCCTTGCGGACCAGCAGCACCCCCGCCCCGAGCGCAAGGGCCACGGCAGGCGCGAAGACGAAGCCGCGCGCCTCGATCCCCGCGACCAGATCGACCGGCCCCTCGACCGAAGCGACCATCTGCTCGACCGCGAGGCGCAGGCCTTCGGCATCGAGCAGCAGCGTGGTGATGTCGCGGAACTGGATGCCGGGCTTGGGAAAGTCCGGGATGGTCCGGATGCGCCGCCGAATGGCATCGGCGGCGCGCTCCGTCTCGGTCAATGCTTCACGCCCCGCCAGATGTTGCGATAGGCCGCGAAGGTCAGCAGCGTGAAGATCAGCAGGAAGGCGAGAGTCGCCAGGCCCGCCTGGTGCCGCGTCTCCAGGTTGGGCTCCGCGGTCCAGACGAGGAACGCCGAGACGTCCTTGGCCATCTGGTCGATCGTCGCGCGGGTGCCGTCCGAATAGGTCACCTGATCGTTGCTGGTGATCGGCGGCGGCATCGCGATGTTGAGGTTCGCGAAATACGGGTTGTAGTGCAGCCCCTCCGGCGTCTTGGCGCCCGGGAACTCGTGCACCAGCTCGGCCGGCTGGTTCCGATAGCCGGTCAGCAGCGAGTAGATGTACGCCGCCCCGCCCTCGCGCGCCTTGGTCATCAGCGACAGGTCCGGCGGAATCGCGTTGTTGTTCGCGGCGCGCGCGGCGACGTCGTTGGCGAAGGCGAGCGGGAAGCGATCCGACGGGATGTTGGCGCGGGTGGCGACCTCGCCCGTCTCCGGATTGATGCTCGGCTGCTGGATCGCCCACTGGGTGGCGATCGCCTTCACCTCGGCGTCGTTGTAGCCGAGGTCGCCCAGGTTGCGGAACGCGACCAGGCGGAGCGAGTGACAGGCGGCACAGACCTCCTTGTACACCTGGAAGCCACGCTGGAGCTGCTGCCGGTCGAAGTGGCCGAAGGGGCCGTCCGACGCCAGCTTGAGCGGCTTGTGCTCGCGGTGGAACTCATGCTCGGCGGTGGGCGCCGCCGGCTCGGTCACCAGCCCGTAGATGGTGGTGCCGAGCGCGAGCAGCAGGACGCCTGCGAACGCCAACCCGACCAGGATGTTCAGGTTGCGCAGCGCGACCCGGAAAAGGGAAGAAATCATGGAAATGCTGTCCCTTTATTCGGCGGAAACCGGCGAGCCGGTCACTGCGGTTTCGCGCATGCGGGCGCCACTCTTGCCTTCCAGAACCGCCTCGGTGATCGAGTTCGGCAGCGGGCGCGGGCGCTCCATCGCGGAGACGATCGGCACCAGCACCAGGAAGTGCAGGAAGTAGTAGGCCGCCGCGATCTGGCTGGCGATGATGTAGGCGGGCTCCGCCGGCGCGCCGCCGCAGAAGCCGAGCACCAGCACGTCGAGCACCAGCACCCAGAACAGCGTGCGGTACACGGGGCGGAAGTTCGCCGAGCGCACCGGCGAGCGATCGAGCCACGGCAGGAAGAACAGCAGCAGGATCGAGCCGAACATCGCCAGCACGCCCCACAGCTTCGCCGGGATGATGAAGTCGACGGTGAAGGCGCGCAGGATCGCGTAGAACGGCCAGAAATACCATTCGGGGACGATGTGCGCGGGGGTCGAGAGCGGGTTCGCCGGGATGTAGTTGTCCGCATGGCCCAGATAGTTGGGCGCAAAGAACAGCAGGGCGGCGAACACGATCAGGAACACGCCGACGCCGAAGCCGTCCTTGGCGGTGTAATAGGGGTGGAACGGCAGCGTATCCTGCGGTGCCTTCACCTCGACGCCGGTCGGGTTCGACGAGCCCGGAATGTGCAGCGCCCAGATGTGGAGGATGATCGCCCCCAGGATCACGAACGGCAGCAGATAGTGCAGCGAGAAGAAGCGGTTGAGGGCGGCATTGTCCGGCGCATAGCCGCCGAGCAGCCAGATGCGGATCGTCTCGCCGATCCCCGGGATCGCGGAGAAGAAGCCGGTGATGACCTGCGCGCCCCAGAAGCTCATCTGCCCCCAGGGGAGCACATAGCCCATGAACGCAGTCGCCATCATCAGGAGGAAGATGACGACGCCGAGCAGCCACACCATCTCGCGCGGCGCCTTGTACGAGCCGTAGTAGAGCCCGCGGAAGATGTGGATGTAGACCACCGCTAGGAACATCGAGGCGCCGTTGGCGTGCGCGTAGCGCAGGAACCAGCCGGCGTTGACGTCGCGCATGATCGATTCGACCGAGTCGAACGCGACCGCGCCGTTGGCGGCATAGTGCATGGCGAGCACGACGCCTGTCACGATCTGGATCATCAGCGCGGCACCCGCGAGAATGCCGAAGTTCCAGAAATAGTTGAGGTTGCGGGGGACGGGATAGCCGCCGCCGATTGCGTTGTAGACGAAGCGCGGCAGCGGCAGGCGGCTGTCCACCCACTGCATCAGCGGGTGCTTCGGCTCGTAATGCTGGGCCCAGGGGAAGCTCATTGCGCGCCTTTCCTCAACCCACCACGATCGTGGTGTCGGACGTGAACGAATATTCGGGAACCGCGAGGTTGAGGGGCGCTGGCCCCTGCCGGATGCGGCCGGCGGTGTCGTAGGCGGAGCCGTGGCACGGGCAGAAATAGCCGCCGAACGGCCCCTTGTTCTCGCCCTCGCCCGCGCCCAGCGGCACGCAGCCCAGGTGGGTGCACACGCCCAGCGTCACCAGCCAGTTCGCCTTGCCCTCCTTGGTGCGCTCGGCGAGCGTCTGCGGGTCGCGCAGCGTATCCACCGGGACCTTGTCGGCCTCCGCGATCTCCTGCGGGGTGAGGTTGCGCACGAACAGCGGCTGCTTGCGGAACGACGCCTTGATCGCCTGACCCGGCTCGATCGCCGACAGGTCGATCTCGGTGGTCGACTGCGCCAGCACGTCGGCCGACGGGCTCATCTGGTGGATCAGCGGCAGCGCGATCACGCCGGCACCGACGCCCGCGAACGACACCGCCGCGATCGACAGATAATCGCGGCGTCGCGGGTTCTCGATCCCATCCTCGTGCACTCCGGGCGCTCCGCCGGGAGGAACCTCGTCTATCGTCGCCATGCGCTACTGCCCCTGCAACCAAACCATCGGCGCGAACGCGCCCAAACCAACTACAGGCAGCCTTGCCATCTATTCGGCTGCGTCAAGTCGCCACGAACGGGGCGCCTCGGCAACGTGATAGACGTGGGGGTACGACTTTGCCAACAGCCCCCGGGTACCGCCTGCGGGCCGCCCCCTACATCAGGTCGTTGCGCAAGAGTTTGAGGCAGGGCAAACCCGTGCGGGTGCGGATCGCAATGTTTCAGCCCGACATCGCCGGCAACGTCGGCACCGTGCTTCGGCTCGGCGCCTGCCTGGGCGTGGGCGTCGACCTGATCGAGCCGATGGGCTTCCCCTGGAGCGACCGGGCGCTGGCGCGCGCGGGCATGGACTATGCCGCGCAGGCCGCGGTGGTGCGCCACGTCGACTGGGACGCGTTCCGCGCGCAGCTGCCCGGACGGCTGGTGCTGCTCACCACCCGCGGTGCGACGCCGCTCCCAGCCGCGCGATTCGAACCCTACGACACGCTGCTGCTCGGCTCCGAAGGCGCGGGCGTGCCGGAGGCGGTGCACGCCGCCGCCGACCTGGCCGTCGCCATCCCGATGCAGGCCGGCATGCGCTCGCTCAACGTCGCGGTCTCCGGCGCGATCGTGTTGGGCGAGGCGCTGCGCCAGACCGCCGGCTGGCCGGCACCCTGACGCCCTCGACTTCGCGCAATCCCCACCGCTAAGGCTCGCAGATGATTTCGCTCGATTCCGAACAGCTTGCCGCGCGTACCTGGTTCGAGCAGCTGCGCGACCGCATCTGCGCCGAGTTCGAGGCGATCGAGCGCGAGGCGGGATCCGATGCGGCGTTCGACTACAGTGCCTGGGACCGGGTCGACCCGGAGGGCGGCCCCGGCGGCGGCGGCGTCCGCGGCGTGATGAAGGGCCGCGTGTTCGAAAAGGTCGGCGTCAACGTCTCCACGGTCGCCGGCACGCTGGAGGGAGGCTTCGCCCAGTCGATCCACGGCGCGGCGGAAAACCCCGCCTTCTTCGCTACCGGCATCAGCCTGGTCGCGCACATGGCGAATCCGCACGTCCCCGCCGTGCACATGAACACGCGGTTCCTGGTGACGACGCGGCGCTGGTTCGGCGGCGGCGCCGACCTCAACCCGCCGATCCCCTACGAGCACGACACCGCCGACTTCCATGCGACGCTGCAGGCGGCGTGCGAGCGCCACGATCCGACCTACTACCCCCGCTTCAAGCAATGGGCGGACGATTATTTCTTCATCCCCCACCGCAACGTCCACCGCGGTGTCGGCGGCATCTTCTACGACCACCTGGAAGGCGACTTCGACGCGAACTTCGCCTTCACCCGCGACGTGGGCGAGGCATTCCTGGCGATCTATCCGGCCCTGGTGCGACGCCGGATGCGCCACGATTTCGACGAGGCGGATCGCCTGCGCCAGCTCGAATGGCGCGGCCGCTACGCCGAGTTCAACCTGGTCTACGATCGCGGCACGCTGTTCGGGCTGAAGACCGGCGGCAACATCGACGCGATCCTGATGAGCCTGCCACCGATGGCCGCCTGGAGCTGAGCGCATGGGGCTGATCCCGGTCCGCGCGGACGAGGTCGCCACGGTCGTCACCTCGCTGGAGATGCGCACGCGACCGCCGCTGCGCCCGCTGCCCGACGCGCCGCTGCGGCTGGTGCCTTGGCCGATGCCGGATCTCGGCAAGTACCGCGCGCTGTTTCGCCGAGTGGGCGAGCCGTGGCTGTGGTTCTCGCGCCTGGTGATGGACGACGATCGGCTTGCGGCGATCGTCCACGATCCCGGCATTGCGGTCTATGCCGCGGTCGACCGGCAGGGAATCGAGGTCGGCATGCTCGAGCTCGACTACCGGCGGGCGGGCGAGTGCGAGCTGTCCTATTTCGCGCTGGTGCCCGAGCTGGTCGGGCGCGGGTTCGGCCGCTGGCTGATGGCGCAGGCGCTGGCGCTCGCCTGGCGCAAGGACGTCGCGCGGCTGTGGGTGCACACCTGCACGCTCGACCACCCCCGCGCGCTCGGCTTTTATCGCGCGAGCGGCTTCGTCCCGTTCAAGCGGACGGTGGAGACCTTCGCCGATCCGCGCACGTCGGGCATCCTCTCGCCCAACGCGGCGCCGCATTACCCGCGCGTGTCGGCCAGCTGACGATAGGCGGTGACGCGCAGCAGCGCGAAGGCGAGTGCCATGCCGCCGTTGCCGATCCCGGCGATCAGCGCCCCGACCATCATCGCGACCGGATTGCCGATGCCGGCGCCGGTGAAGCCGCTCGCCAGCGCGATCAGCAGTTGCGAGGCGAAGTAGATCGGCACCTGTAGCCCGAGCAGCGCAAAACCGGCGCCGGCGGTGAGCTGGATGCCGCGCGCGATCCCGTCGATCGCCCCGCGCCGCGGCTCGGCGACGAGGGCGGCGGGAATCAGGAAGATACGGCCGAGGACGTAGAGCCCAGGCAGCAGCAGTGCCATCAGCCCCAGCACCACCGCGAACTGGCAGGCGATCTGCGCGAGCAGCAGCGCGGGGAAGCGACGCAGGGCGATTCGCATCGCCCCGGCGACGGTCGGCCGCTCCGAATCGAGGAACAGCGCCAGGATCACGGCCATGCCGAACACGCCGACCAGCGCCTCCAGCAGCAGCCAATGGAGGTTCGCCGCCATGTAGCGCTGCATGCCGTCGACGAGCGTGGCGAGGTCCGCCGGCGCATTGGGGTCGGCCACCTCGGGCGGGACCATCCACACCGTTCCCGCAACCGTGGGGAGGACCAGGAACACGCCGGCGATCGGCAGCAGCAGCGCGCGCTCGCCGCGCCAAAGTGCCCAGGCGCCGCGGAGCACCGCGGCCAGATCAAGCTTCATCGATGCGCCGCCGTTCCGTCCAGTTGTTCGCGCGCCGCCCCATAGAGCGTCGCGGTGAACGCCCACAACAGCACCGTCATCGCACCGCGCACCGTCGCGACCAGCAGCAGCGTCAGCACCGATGCCGCGCCCAGCCCCGCGTCGCCGCCGAAGATCAGCGCGAACACGCTGCCGCCGGCGAACCGCGCCGCCATCGTGAGGACGCCCGACACGACGGCGTAGAGGAGCACCATGCCGAGGATCCTGGCGGCGAGGCCGCGCGTCAGCGCCCAGGAGCGCGAGACGGCATTCAGTCCGCGCCGCTCCATCACCGCCACCGGCACCACCAGGCTGAGCCGGGCGCCGATCCACAGCAGCACTGGCAGCAGCAGCAAGCCGTAGAGAGCGATCCAGGCAGCGGCGACCGGTCTCGGCGCGATCACCTCCCCCGCCAACGCCGCCGCGAAATCGAAACCGTACGCCGCGAGGATCGCGACCCCGGGGATGGACACGAGCAGCAGCACCAGGCTGAGCAGCAGCACGAAGCCGATCACCACCGGCAGCCGCAGCGTCGCCTGCCGTCGTGCGGCACGCGCGCTCGCCGGGCCCGCCGCCATCGCGACCACCACCAGTTCGCCCCATAGCACCAGCACCGCCACGACATAGCCGAGCAGCCGCACCGCGGCTCCGGTCGCACCGCCCTCCTGCCCCCAGCCGGCGGCGACGATCGCGACGATCACCTCCGGCAGCACGATCGTCAGTGCGGCGAGCGGGATCAGCGTGCGGCGCTGCGCGTGGACGAACGCGACGGTGCGATCCCACACCTGCTCCATCCAGACCGAAGCGCCCCCCGGAGTCGCGGTTCCCACTGCTTGCATGACGGCGATGCTCTACCCATGCTACCGGGGCTTGCCAATGCTTACTCCCGATCCTTCCGCCCCGCCGCCGGCCGTCGCCGCCGACCCCGAGTGGCGCATCGAACCCGGCCTCACCGACTATCCCGCCGCGCTCGCCGCGATGGAGGCGCGCGCCGCCGCCGTCGCCGACGGCATGGCGAGCGAACTGGTGTGGCTGGTCGAACACCCGCCGCTCTACACCGCCGGCACCAGCGCCGATCCCGTCGAACTGCTCGACCCGCGCTTCCCGGTCTACCCGGCCGGTCGCGGCGGTCGCTACACCTACCACGGCCCCGGCCAGCGCGTCGGCTATCTGATGCTCAACCTGGCGAAGCGCGGCCGCGACGTGCGCCGCTTCGTTCACGGCGTCGAGCAATGGGTGATCCGCGCGCTCGCCCGGCTCGACGTGGAGGCGTTCGCGGTGCCCGAGCGGATCGGCATCTGGACGCGCGACGGCGGCCAGGAAGCGAAGATCGGCGCGATCGGCGTGCGGGTGCGACGATGGGTCACCTTCCACGGCTTTTCGGTGAACCTGTCGCCCGACCTTTCCCACTTCGGCGGGATCGTGCCGTGCGGGCTTCCCGAATTCCCAGTCACCAGCCTGCAGGCGCTCGGTCGCGACTGCCGGACGGAGACCTTCGACTCCGCGCTGCTGCTCGAATTTCCGGGGCTGCTCGCGTCACTTACCGCATCCGGCGAAAACCCGCTTGAGGGGCGAACGGGAAGCGACTAATGTCCATCCCCGGTTGGGTATTAAACGGCAGCCAAGCCGCCAATCCATATGTTTAGGGAGCTCTACATGCGCGCAGTCATTTCCAAGGTCGTTCTCAGCTCGATGGTCGCCGGTGCGGCGCTGATGGTCGCGGCTTGCGGCGACAAGACCGAGACCACCAACGAGAACACGATCGTCACCGATCTGAACTCGACCGACACCACGCTCGACGGCACGATGACCGACAACATGACCGCGGTCGACGGCGCGATGGGCAACGACGCCATGATGGCGAACGACACCATGATGTCGAACGACACCATGATGACCAACGACACCATGACCAACGCGATGTAATCTGACGTCGCGACGTCTGTGTTGCAAAGGCCGTCCGGGCAACCGGGCGGCCTTTGTTTTTGGGGCGATCCGGGCTCCGGCAGCCCTCCCGCGCGGCATGCCCCGTCCGCCGAGGACGCCGGCGAAGATTCGCTGCAATCCCAAACAGCTGGCCGGCGACGCTGCGACCGGCACGCAAACGAAAAAAGCCTCTTGGCGAGGCGTGCCAAAAACCCGTACCCCCTCCGCATGGCGCCGCATCGGGCGCTCGAGAGGATCCCATGAAGTCAGTGCGAACCCTGATCGCCGGCGCCGCCTTTGCGGTGGCAGCCCACGCGGCCCCCGCCTCCGCGCAGTTCTTCTTCAAGTCCCCCGACCTCGCCGGGCCGGCGGTGACCGGCACCGAGCCCGGCATCGTGGTACAGGCGCTGCCCGGCGCGACCGGCGACGAGCTGCGCGCGGCGCTGGCGTGGAACCTGCGCGCCGGCCTCAACGTCGCCGCCCTCCAGTGCCAGTTCGAACCGACGCTGCTGACGCTCAACAACTACAACGACCTGCTCGACACCCATGCCGACGAGCTCAAGCGCAGCTACGACGTGCTGGCGAAATATTTCGAACGATCGGCCAAGACCAAGAAGGAAGGCCAGACCGCGCTCGACCAGTTCGGCACGCGCGTCTATTCGAGCTTCTCGACGGTGTCGGCGCAGCTCAACTTCTGCCAGGCGGCGGGCGAAATCGGCCAGGAAGCGGTGTTCACGCCCAAGGGGCATTTCGGCGAGCTGGCGCAGGAGCGCATGCGCAAGCTGCGCAACAGCCTGGTCCCGGCCGGCGAGCGGCAGTTCCCGCGCAGCATCTATCAGCGCCCGCTGGCGAGCACCGAGCCGTTCACCCGCCCCAAGTGCTGGCGCAAGGGCGAGTGGCAGCTCAAGCGCTGCGGCGCCTACCCGCTCGGCGCCTGACCGCCGTACAACCAAATGATCCCGGCCTCTCGATGAGGCCGGGCCCCGTAGCGGCTCAGCGCAATCCCAGCAGCTTGTGGGTCTGGAGCGACAGCCGCCACTTCGGCCGGGCGAGCACCAGATCCACCGCCGCCTGCCGATTGGCGTCCGCCTGCGGATCGTCGAGCGGCTGGGCGAGGAAGTTGGCGAAGTCCCAACGCTCGACCTCGTCGAGGTCGATGCCTGCCTGCGGCCAGACCAGCTTCAGTTCGTCGCCGCGCCGCTGCACCACCGTGCTGCCGGCCTTGGGGCTGATGCACACCCAGTCGATGCCCGGATGCGCGGCGAGCGTGCCGTTGCTCTCGATCGCGATGGTGAAGCCTGCGGCATGAATCGCGTCGACCAGCGCGTCGTCGATCTGCAGCATCGGCTCGCCCCCGGTCAGGACGACGAAGCGCTGCGCGCGGTCCGCGCCCCAGAAGCCCTCCACCGCCGCCGCCAGCGCCGCGGCATCGGCGAACTTGCCGCCGCCCTCCCCGTCGGTGCCGACGAAGTCGGTGTCGCAGAAGCGGCACACCGCCGTCGCCCGATCGACCTCACGCCCGCTCCACAGGTTGCAGCCGGCGAAGCGCACGAACACCGCACGGCGGCCGGCGTGCACACCCTCCCCCTGCAGCGTCAGGAACATCTCCTTGACGGCGTAGCTCATCGCGCGGTGCTCAGGCTGCGGTGGCGTAGCGCGTGGGATCGGGCACGCCGGCTTCCTCGAAGCCCTTCGAGCGCAGCCGGCAGCTGTCGCACAACCCGCAATGCAGATCGCCCTGCGGATCGTAGCACGACCAGCTGATCCCCATGTCTAGGCCCAGCCGCGCGCCTTCGCGGACGATGTCGGCCTTTGTCATGTGCTGGAGCGGCGCGTGAATCTGGAAGCGCTCGCCCTCCACCCCGGCCTTGGTCGCCAGCTCGGCGAGGTGCTCGAAGCCGGCGATGAACTCGGGCCGGCAGTCGGGGTAGCCCGAATAGTCAAGCGCGTTGACGCCGATGAACAGGTCGCGCGCGCCCGCCGCCTCCGCCCAGCCAAGCGACAGGCTGAGGAAGATGGTGTTGCGCGCCGGCACATAGGTGACGGGGATGCCCGGCTGCACGCCATCCTTCGGCACGGCGATGTCGGCGGTGAGCGCCGATCCGCCGAACGCCGACAGGTCGAGCGGCAGCGTGACGTGGCGCTCGGCGCCCACCGCCGCGGCGACGCGGGCGGCGGCGGCAAGCTCGATGCGATGGCGCTGGTTGTAGTCCACCGACAGGGCGAGCAGGCGGTATCCGGCCTCGCGCGCGAGTGCCGCGGAAACCATCGAATCGAGGCCGCCCGAGACGAGGGCGACGGCATAGGGCTGTTCGGTCATGATGACGGTCCGCTAGGCGCTGGCGGGCGGCGTCGCAACCTCGGGGCGCCGAGTCCCCCAGGAAACGCTGCGTCGCGCACAAAGAACGGGCCGCTGGAAAGCGGCCCGAGGGAACATGTCGTTAGGGGCAAACATGCGCCGGAGAACCGGCTGACGACGGTTGTAGACCCCTTCCATAAACCCAGCCTTAACGGCTCCGGCCGGGGGTGCAGCCGCCTACGCGGCGGATCTGATACTCGTCCTGGAACGGCATGCCGCTCGCGATCCCCTGCGTCTCGACCGTGATCGAGTGCGGCGTCTCCACCGTCAGCGTCGTGCGGCCGTGGCCCGCGCCGGGGCAGGTATAATGCACCGTCGCGCGGGTCGCCTCGTTCGCCACCACGAAGCGAGAGCATTGCGCGCCGGGGTGCCGCATCTGGAAGAAGCCGGAAGCGTCGCGCAGGCACAGGCTGCGCCCGCCGGTCTTCGCGCCGCGCTCGCGCACCAGCCACTGCCCCGGCTCGATCGCCGTCGTCGCCTTCACCGCCGAGCCCGGCGCCACCGCGACGGCCGAAGCCGAACACAGCGACAGCGCCGCCCCGATCACCAGCGCGCGACCCACGTCCCTGCGCCCCATAGTCCACCCTCCGTTCGCCGCCCCGCCGGGGCGCCCCGGCGCGGATGTGGGGACCGGGGGGCGTGCTTACAACTCGTTCAGGAAACGACCGTCTCGACCGGCACCGGGAACTTGGTCGCGCAAAAGGCGCAGTCGACGGTGATCATGCCGTCCTCGTCCGCCATCTCCCGCCGTTCCTCCACGGGGAAGCGGCCGAGAACCTGCTGGATGTAGGTCGCGTCGCAGCGGCAGCCGCGGCGCAACGCGGTGCTTCCCTGCACCAACACCTGACGCTCTTCGTTGAACAACCGCCAGACCAGCGTCTCGAGCGAGAGGGCCGGATCGGTCAGTTCGTCCGCACCCATCGTGGCGCCGAGCGCCTCGACATGCTGCCACTCCGGATGGTCGAGCCGGGTGTGGAGGCGATCGCGCCCTTCCTCGCCATCCGGCAGGTGCTGGAGGAACAGCCCGCCCGCGACCGGCCGCCCGGCGGCATCCCGGCCGACGCCCAGCCGCACGAGGCTCGGGATCTGCTCGGACTGGAGGAAATAGCTCTGGGCTGCGTCCGCCAGCGACTCGCCGTCCAGCGGCACGATGCCCTGGTAGCGTTCGCCGGTCACTGCCTGGTCGAAGGTGATCGCGAGATAGCCGTTGCCGAACAGCGCGAACAGCGACGGTGCCTCCGGCAACTCGGCCAGCCGCTCGGCATCATAGTCGACATAGCCGCGCAGTTCGCCGGCCTTGAAATCGCACACCATCAGCCGGACGACGCCGTTCTGGGTCTGCGCCTGGAGCGTCAGCTGCCCCTCCTCGCCCTTCAGCGTCGAGCCGAGCAGCGCGGTCAGCGCCAGCGCCTCGGCCAGCAGCGTCTCGATCGCCGGCGGATAGGCGTGCGCCGACAGGATCGAGTCGAGCACCGGCCCGAGCCGCGTGATGCGGCCGCGGGCATCGCGGTCGGGGATGGTGAAGCCGATCGCGCGGTCGAGATCGGTGGCGGTGGGTTCCTGCATGCTGTCTACCGTTCGGGCTGAGCCTGTCCGAGCCCTGCCCTTCCCCTTCCGCCCGCTTGGGAGAAGAAGAGCGGCCCCGTGTGATGGGGCAAACGGCACTCGTGGATGTGGCCTAGAGATAGGAAGCCGCCCGCGTTCGGCAACGTCGGCGGGCGGCGTTCCTCAGCTGGCGCTCAGCCGAGCTGGCCGAAGCACCAGCGCAGCACCGACTTCTGCGCGTGGAGGCGGTTCGCGGCTTCCGGCCAGATCAGCGACTGCGGCCCGTCGATCACCGCCGGCACCACTTCCTCGCCGCGGTGCGCGGGCAGGCAGTGAAGGAAGCGGGCATCGGGCTTGGCGCGCGCCATCAGCGCCTCGGTCACCTGGAACGGGGCCATCGCCGCGAGCTTCGCGTCGGCATGCGCCTGGCCCATCGAGATCCAGGTGTCGGTGACGATCACGTCGGCATCGGCGACCGCCTCGGCCGGATCGCGGCAGACGCGCGCGCGGGCGCCGGCCGCCTCCAGCACCTCAGGTGCCGGGTCGAACCCCTCGGGACAGGCGGCGACGACGTCGAAGTGCAGCAGCGCGCCCGCTTCGATGATCGAATGGAGCACGTTGTTGCCGTCGCCCAGCCACGCCCATTTCGTGCCGGGCAGCGCCATGCCCGCCTCGATTACGGTCAGCAGGTCGGCCATGATCTGGCACGGGTGCGACGCGTCGGTCAGCCCGTTGATGACGGGGACGCTGGCATAGGCCGCCATTTCCTCCAGCTTCGTATGGTCGTCGGTGCGCACCATGATCGCGTCGCAATAGCCCGACAGCACGCGGGCGGTATCGGCGACGGTCTCGCCGCGGCCGAGCTGGGTGGTCGCGCTGTCGAGCACGATCGCGCTGCCGCCGAGCTGGCGCATCGCCATGTCGAACGACACGCGTGTCCGGGTCGAGGATTTCTCGAACACCATCGCCAGCGTGTGGCCGGCGAGCGGGGCGTCGGCGTCGGCCTTGCCCTTGGGAAAGCCGCTGCGCGCCTTCTTGCGGTCGAGCGCGTCGGCGAGCATCGCCGCGACGCCGTCGGCACCGGCGGAGGAAAGATCGAGGAAATGGCGGAGCTGGGTCATGACAATACCCCTTCGCCCCGGCCCCACCGTTCCGATCCCGCACGGGAGGCGCGGAGTCGGGAGGGCGGCGCCAGGGCCGGTCGGTTCAGCGGTTGCGGATCAATTGTCGGCGGCGGGCGCGAAGCTGCGCGCCCCGGCGGAAAGCTTCTCCACCGCCTCGGCGATGTGGCTTTCCTCGATCACCAGCGGCGGCAGCACGCGCACCACGTTGCCCCCGGCCGAAACCGTCAGCAGCTGATGGTTGTCGCGCAGGTGCGCCACGAACTCGCGCGCATCCGCCTTGAGCTTGACGCCCAGCATCAGCCCCTTGCCGCGGATCTCCTCGAACAGGTGATCGTGGTTCGGGATCATCTGTTCGAGCGCCGACCGCAGCCGCTCGCCCATCGCCTTCACGTGCTCGAAGAAACCGGGCTCGAGCATCACGTCGAGCACCGCCTCGCCCGCCGCCATCGCCAGCGGGTTGCCGCCGTAGGTGGAGCCGTGGGTGCCGAACACCATGCCCTTGGCCGCTTCCTCGGTGGCGAGGCAGGCGCCGAGCGGGAAGCCGCCGCCGATGCCCTTCGCCACCGCCATGATGTCGGGGACGATGCCATATTGTTCGTGCGCGAAGAAGGTGCCGGTCCGGCCGTAGCCGCACTGCACCTCGTCGAGCACCAGCAGCAGGCCGTGCTCGTCGCAGGCCTTGCGCAGCCCCTGGAGGAACTCGGGGGTGGCGGCCATCAGCCCGCCCTCGCCCTGCACCGTCTCGACCAGGAAGCCCGCGGTCTCGTCGTCGATCTTGGCGAGCGCACCCTCCAGATCGTTGAACGCGACATAGTCGAAGCCCGGCAGCAGCGGCTCGAACCCGTCGCGCATCTTGGGCTGGTCGGTCGCCGAGATCGCGCCGAGCGTGCGCCCGTGAAACGCGTTCTGGAAGGTGATGAGCTTGTGCCGCTGCGGATTGCCGTTGGCGTGGTGGTAGCGGCGCGCGGTCTTGATCGCGCACTCGACCGCCTCGGCGCCCGAGTTGGTGAAGAACACCGTGTCGGCGAAGCTGTGGTCGACGATCCGCTGTGCCAGCGCCTCGCCCTGCGGGCTGCCGTAGAGGTTGGAGACGTGCATCAGCGTCGCCGCCTGATCGGCGATCGTCTTCACCAGGTGCGGATGGCCGTGGCCGAGCGCGTTGACGGCGATGCCGGCGGCGAAGTCGAGATATTTGGTGCCGTCCTCGCTGTAGAGATAGCAGCCCTCGCCTCGCACCGGGCGCACGCCACACCGTGGGTAAACGGGCATGAGCGCGGTGATGGTCATCGAACTGCCTCCTTCAGGCTGAGGAAAAGCTCCAGAAACGCGAAAGGGCGGCCAAGCCCGGCCGCCCTTTCAACGATGTACGCGCACCGGCCGGAGCCGGTCAACACCATGCGGAGGTTCGCGCGCTCAGCTCTTCGTCTTCCAGCCCGTGGCGAGCAGACGATAGGCGATCAGCGCCAGCACCACGTCCACGGCCAGGATCACCAGGCTGCCGAGCAGCACGGGCGAATCGGCGGTGCCGATGAAGCCGTAGCGGAAACCCGAGATGATGTAGAAGAACGGGTTCGCGTGGCTGATCGCCTGGAACGTCGGGGAGAGACGATCGACCGAATAGAAGGTGCCCGACAGCAGCGTCAGCGGCCCGACGATGAAGTTCTGCACCGCCGCGGCATGATCGAACTTCTCCGCCCAGATCGAGGTCAGCACGCCGATCAGCGCGAGGAACATCGCGCCCAGCAGCCCGAACCACAGGATGGCGCCCAGGTGCCGCGGGGTGACGTGGACGCCCGGCCACAGCGCCATCGCCAGCCACACCGCGCCGCCGACCAGAAAGGCGCGGGTGACGGCGCCGCCGACCAGCGCCGCCAGCAGCTCGCCGGTCGACAGCGGCGGCATCAGATAGTCGACGATCGTACCCTGCATCTTGCCGACCAGCAGCGAGAAGCTGGCATTGGCATAGGCGTTAGTGAGCATGCCCATGACGATCAGGCCCGGGGCCAGGAAATCGGCGAAGGCGACGGTGCCGCCGCCGACCGGCACCGCCCCGCGGGCGCCGAGTGCGGTGGTGAACACCACCAGGTAGAGCAGCGTCTGTACCGCCGGCGCCCAGATCGTCTGGAGCTGCACCTTGAAGAAACGGTGCACCTCCTTGATATAGAGCGCGCGCAAGCCGCCCCAGTTGACGTTCCGGATGACCGGGACGCCCGGGTCGGAAATCCTGTTTTCGGGTGCGAGGGGCTGATCGGCCATAGGGTGCCGCGTAGTCGCTGGCGCTGCGGGCCGCAACCCGCGCCGGACCATGAGTGGGGAACGACGACGAATGAGTTGGACCGAGGAACGCATCGCCACGCTGGCCAAGATGTGGGAGGCCGGACAGACGGCCAGCCAGATCGCGGAAGAGCTGGGCGGTATCAGCCGCAATGCGGTCATCGGCAAGGCGCACCGGCTGGGGCTCCAGTCGCGCCCGTCGCCCGTGCGCGCCAACGATCCCGAAGCCAAGAAGGCTGCGGCGGCCGCGGCCACCGAGGCACCGGCTCCGGCGCCGGCACCGGCCGCTCCTGCCCCGACGCCTGCCGCGGCGCCCAAGCCCGCACCGGCGCGCGCGCCCGAGCCGGCGCGTGCCGCACCGCCCCCGCCTCCGCCGCCGCCCGCCCGCGCTCCGGCTGCCGAGCCGGCCGAGCCCGAAGCGCCTACGCCCCGCCCCGAGCTGCGCTCGGTCGGCCCCGGCGGCTTCCTGCGCCAGAACCCCGGCGAGAACAGTGCGCCGATCGCCCCCGCCCCGCCCCGCCGGCTGGTGCCCGCGCGCCCCAGCGAGGCGATCGCCGGCAAGACCTCGCTGCTCGACCTGAACGACCGCATCTGCAAATGGCCGATCGGCCATCCGGGCGAGCCGGACTTCCACTTCTGCGGCGACAAGGTGAACCCGGGCTTCCCGTACTGCGTCGAGCATTGCGGCCACGCCTATCAGGCGCAGCTGCCGCGCCGCGACCGGCGCCCGCCGCCGCCGCTGCCCTATGGCGGCCCGCGCGTCCGCTAAGCGACTTTCGAGATTGGCATCGCCCCGGAACCCGCTTCCGGAGCGATCGCTTTTGGGGAGGACGCGAAGACGGGAGAATGCGGATGCGATCGATGGGCTGGACACTGGCGCTGGCGATGCTGGCCGCGCCGCTTCCCGCGCTGGCGCAAGCGACGCCGGATTACGGCGCCGACCTCGAACGGTTCGACTATCCCTATCCCCTCAACTGGTTCGCAACGCAGGCGCAGGGCGATGCCGTGCGCATGGCTTATCTCGACGTGGCGCCGACGGCGAAGGCGAACGGCACCACCGTGGTGCTGTTCCACGGCAAGAACTTCTGCGCGGCGACCTGGGGCGAGACGATCCGCGATCTCGCCGTCCGCGGCTATCGCGTGATCGCGCCGGACCAGATCGGCTTCTGCAAATCCTCCAAGCCTGCGGGCTTCCAGTACAGCTTCCACGCGCTGGCGCAGCTGACGGCAGGGCTGCTCGATCAGGCCGGCGTCCAGCGGATCGCGCTGGTCGGCCATTCGACCGGCGGCGTGCTCGCGACCCGCTTCGCCCTGCTCTATCCGGAGCGTGTGTCGCAGCTGGTGCTGGTGAACCCGCTGGGGCTGAACGACACGCTGGCCGAGGGCGTGCCCTACACCCCGCTCGACGCGTTGCGCGCCGAAGAGACGAAGACCGATCGCGAGTCGATCAAACGCTACCAGCAGCGCGTCTATTATCACGGCACCTGGCGACCGGCGTACGACCGCTGGGTGGACATGCTCGCCGGGCAATATGCCGGCGCGGACGGCGCCAAGGTGCGTGAGGCGCAGGCGCGGCTGTCCGACATGATCGAGACGCAGCCAATCGCCGCCGAGCTGCCGCAGGTGAAGCCCCCCGTCACCCTCCTCATCGGGCAGAAGGACAAGACCGCCTTCCGCGCCAACACCGCACCCGAGGCGGTGCGCGACCAGGTTCGCACCGTGCCCGAAGCCGCGGAAACCGCCGTGAAGGCGTTGCCGCGCGGTCGGCTGGTGCGGCTGCCGACGCTTGGCCATTCGCCGATGGTGGAGGATCCGACCGCGTTCCACACCGCACTCGCCGACGCGCTCCAGCGGTAATCGCGGGCATGGAAAAGGGGCCGCAGGCATGTGCCGGCGGCCCCTTTCTCGTCTGCGCCGGCTTAGAAGCGGAAGGCGGCGGTCACGCGCGCGCTGTGCCAGTCGAAGCGGTCGTCGCCGCGGCGCATGTCGGTGCCCGCGCTGTTGACCAGCAGGAACGGGTTGGTCGCGGGTGCCGTACCCGGGCCGACCGCGACCGTCGGGCTCTGATCGTCCACACTGGTGTAGGTGTAGAGCACGCCGATCGAGAAATTGTCGGCGACGCGCTGCTCCAGGCCGCCGCCCACGGTGTAGCCCCAGGCGTTGCGCTTCTGGCGATCGAGCGTGAAGCTGTTCGCCGCATTGCTCGTCTCGAACCCGCGATCGACGCGCGCCAGCGCCGCACCGCCGGTGATGTAGGGCAGCGTGTTGCCGAGGGCATAGCCGGCGCGCAGGCGGCCCGCGGCGTTCCAGTCGATGTCGCGCGTGAAGGCGTAACGCGCGGGCGTCGTGCTGTACGCGCTCGACGAGTCGCGGATGTTCGACTTGCCGAACTCGCCGACCGCGCCGACGACGATGTTGCCGAACTGCATGTCGTAGCCGGCCTGTGCCGAGTAGCCGACGCGGTCGCTGTCCTTGTTGCAGCCCGTCGGCGTCGCCGCGAGCGCGCGGCCACCGCAGAAGCCCGGCGAGAAGGCGTCGGCGCCGGCACCGGTGCGCACCGTGTCGCCGTAGGTGCCGTCCAGGTTGGTATCGAACTGGATCGGGTCGCCGCCGTCGCTCCCCTGCAGGTCCAGGCCGGCGCTTACCCCGACATAGGGGCCGGTCCAGTCGGCCTGCTCCTGCGCGAGCGCCGGGCCGGCGAGGACGAGCGTGGAGGCGCCGAAAAGCACGGCGGAAAGGGTTCGCATCGGATGGGGTCCAGTTCTGGTCACTTCGGTTAGGCTGGGAGAACGCCGGCACCGCGCGTGCTTTCCCCCGGACACACAATGAAACATCGTCCGTCCGTGCGTCCCCGCCCCTCACCGCGTCCGCGGCGGCACGATCAGTCCGGGGTGAACAGCCCCTGCAACCCCACCACGATGGCGAGGATGCCCAGGATCGCGAGCAGCAGCCCGGCACCGCTTCCCGAGGACGCCGGTGCCCGATCGGTCGTGCGCCCGTGCAGTCGGTCCCACAGCAGCGCCACGCCGACCGCGATCGCCACCACCTCGAAGTGGAACACGTGCGGGCCGGAGGTCATGTGGACCAGCAGGTAGTAGCCGCCGGTTACCAGCGCGACGACGCCGACGATCCAGCCGAACGGCCCGAGCTTGGCAGCGCCGGCGCGCAGATCGTCACCCACGCGCGGCAGCCGCGCCAGCAGAGCGATCGCCAGCAGGAAGCCGCCGAGAATGTTCGCGAGGTCTAGAAGCAATGCCATCATGCCACCCCAACGCACGATGCCCCGCAAAGGAACCGCGCTTTGCGCCGGGCTCCCCCGCGTACTATAGCTGTTCCATGGCCGAAGACCTGTTCGCTTCCCCCTCCACCGCCACCCCCGCCGACAGCTACGACGCCTCGTCGATTGAGGTGCTCGAAGGGCTGGAGCCGGTTCGCCGCCGCCCCGGCATGTACATCGGCGGCACCGACGAGCGGGCGCTGCACCACCTCGCCGCCGAGGTGCTCGACAACGCGATGGACGAGGCGGTCGCCGGCCACGCCAACCGCATCGAGGTGACGCTGGACGAAGGCAATCGCCTGACCATCGTCGACAACGGCCGCGGCATCCCCGTCGATCCGCACCCGCGCTTTCCCGACAAATCGGCGCTGGAGGTGATCCTCTCGACGCTGCACTCGGGCGGCAAGTTCACCGGCAAGGCCTATGCGACCTCGGGCGGCCTTCACGGCGTCGGCATCAGCGTGGTGAACGCGCTGTCGTCCGACACGGTGGTCGAGGTCGCGCGCGACCGCCAGCTCTACCGCCAGCGCTTCGCGCGCGGGCAGACGCTCGGTTCGCTGGAGCATGTCGGCGCGACCCCGAACCGGCGCGGCACCTCGGTCGCGTTCACGCCCGACACCGAGATCTTCGGCGACATGCCGTTCAAGCCGGCGCGGCTGCACAAGCTGGTTCGGTCCAAGGCCTATCTGTTCGCCGGCGTCGAGATCCGCTGGCGCTGCGCGCCCGCGCTGATCTCCGACGACACGCCGGCCGAGGCGGTGTTCCAGTTCCCCGGCGGCCTTGCCGACCATCTGCGCGAGCAGGTCGGCGCCCGCGAATGCGCGACGTCCGACTTCTTCGCCGGCGCGCAGGAGTTCCCCGACGCGCAGGGCCGCGTCGAATGGGCGGTGGCCTGGCCGCTGTGGAGCGACGGCAGCTACAGCTGGTACTGCAACACCATTCCGACGCCGGACGGCGGCACCCACGAGCAGGGGCTGCGTCAGGCGCTGGTCCGCGGCCTGCGCGGCTTCGGCGACCTGGTGGGGCAGAAGAAGGCCAAGGACCTGACGCCCGACGACGTGCTCACCGGGTCGGAGGTGATGCTGTCGGTGTTCATCCGCGATCCGCAGTTCCAGAGCCAGACCAAGGACCGGCTGACCTCGCCCGAGGCGACCGCGCTGGTCGAAAAGGCGGTGCGCGACCATTTCGACCATTATCTCTCCGACAACATGGAGCGCGGCCGTGCGCTGCTCGGCTATGTTCTGGAGCGGATGGACGAGCGCCTGCGCCGCAAGCAGGAGCGTGAGGTCAAGCGCAAGACCGCGACCTCGGCCAGGAAGCTCCGCCTGCCGGGCAAGCTTACCGACTGCGCCGCCGACGATCCGGCGGGCACCGAACTGTTCATCGTCGAGGGCGATTCGGCCGGCGGTTCGGCCAAGCAGGCGCGCGACCGCAAGACGCAGGCGATCCTGCCGATCCGCGGCAAGATCCTGAACGTGGCGTCCGCCACCAGCGCCAAGATCCTGGCGAACCAGGAGATCGCCGACCTGATCCAGGCGCTGGGCTGCGGCACGCGCAAGGACTGCGACCCCAGCCATCTGCGCTACGAGCGGATCGTCATCATGACGGACGCTGACGTCGACGGCGCGCATATCGCGACGCTGCTGATGACCTTCTTCTTCCAGGAGATGCCGGACCTGGTGCGCCAGGGGCACCTCTATCTCGCCCAGCCGCCGCTCTATCGCCTCACCGCCGGCGCCAAGAGCCTCTACGCGCGCGACGACGCGCATCGCGCCGAGCTGGAGCGCACCGCGTTCAAGGGCAAGAAGGTCGAGGTTGCGCGCTTCAAGGGGCTGGGAGAGATGAACCCGCAGCAGCTGCGCGAAACGACGATGGATCCCAAGACCCGCTCGATGATCCGCATCACCCTGCCGCAGGAATATGAGGAACGTGCCGGGGTGAAGGACCTGGTCGACCGGCTGATGGGCAACAACCCCGCCCATCGCTTCGCCTTCATCCAGGAGAATGCCGCGCGGCTCGACGAGGAAGTGATCGACGCGTGATAGCTGTGGCGGACCCCAGCGGCGCTTGATAGCCTCCGCCCCGCAACCACGGGGGGTCTGTCGATGCAACGAACGACGTGGGCACGGTTCGGGTGGCGGTCTGCGCCGGCTGCCCTGGCGCTGGTGGCGGCCCCGGCCGCCGCGTCGGGGCAGGATGCACCCCCCGCTCCGGCAGCGGCGCCCGTGACCGCCTCCCAGGAGCTTCGCCAGCGCGCCGACACGCTGGCCGCGGCGGTAGGCGGCGGCGTCGCCTATGCGGAGTATTTCGCGCCCAACTTCCGCGCAGATGTTTCCGAAGCCGCGTTCCGTCAGCTCTGCGCACAGTTGCAGACCGGCTACGGCAAACCAACCGGCATCGAGTCGCTGACGCCGCGCACCGCGCATATCGCCGACTTCCGGCTCGGGTTCGAACGCGGCATCGCCACCGGCCAGATCGTCGTCGACCCGGCCGCGCCGCACCAGGTGACTGGGCTGCTGATCACCCGCACCGAACCGCGCGAGGCGGCCGAAGCGAGCGTCGAGGCGGTCGTCGCCGCGCTGAAGACGCTGCCGGGCACCACCGGCTTTACCCTGACCAAGCTCGACGGAGACGCGCCCAGAACGCTGGCGGCGCACAACGCGACGACACCACTCGCGATCGGGTCGGCGTTCAAGCTGGTGATTCTCGCCGAACTGGTGCGCGCCACCAATGCCGGCGAGCGGCGCTGGGACGATGTCGTGACGCTCGACGGCACCGGTCTGCCCGGCGGCGGCTACACGCAGAAACCTGCGGGCACCCGCGTGAGCTTGCGCGAACTCGCCACGCAGATGATCTCGGTCAGCGACAATTCGGCGACCGACATTCTGCTGCGCCATCTCGGCCGTGAAAAGGTCGAGGCGATGCTGCCGGTGATTGGCTTCCGCGACGCGAAGGGGCGCAACATGCCGTTCCTCGCCACGCTGGAGATGTTCAAGCTCAAGGGAGTGCAGGGCGGCGCGCTCGGGCGGCGGTTCGAGGCCGCGGACGTGGCCGGGCGCCGTGCGCTGCTCGCCGGTCCGGTCGCAAAGGCACCGGTGTCGGCGATCCCGGCCGCGCTGTTCCAGGACCGCAAGCCGATCCGCATCGCCACGATCGAGTGGTTCGCCTCACCCGAAGATCTGGTGCGAACGATGGACTGGCTGCGGCGCCACAGCGAAGGCGCTCAAGGCGCCGAGCTGCGTGCAATCCTGTCAAAGAACCCCGGCATCACAGCGACGGCGGCCGCGCGCTGGGGTTGGATCGGCTACAAGGGCGGATCGGAGCCCGGCGTGCTCAACATGACGCTGCTGCTGCAGGCGAAGACGGGCGGTTGGTATGCACTGGCGGCGAGCTGGAACGATCCGGCCGCCCCGATCGACGAGCCGCGCTTCGCCGCGCTGGTCCAGAAGGCGGCGACACTCGCCGCCCCCTGACGCCTTACGCCTCGGCCTGTTCGTTTTCCTCGGGCGGTTCGTTGCGGGCGCGCTTGCGCTCGGTGAACCAGATGCCGATCAGCGCGATTTCGTAGAGCAGCACTAGCGGGATCGCGAGCAGCAGCTGCGACCCGACGTCGGGCGGAGTCAGTACCGCCGAGATCGCGAACGCCGCCACGATGGCATAGCGTCGCGCGCCGACCAGCTGCACGCGCGTGACGATCCCGGCGAGCTCCAGCAGCATCAGCAACACGGGCAGCAGGAACGCCAGCCCGAACGCGAACAGGAACTGCATCACGAACGACAGATAATTGGCGACCGAGGGCAGCGCCTCCTGCTGCACGCCGCCCAGATTCCCCTGGTAGCCGAGCAGGAAGTGCAGCGCGACCGGGATGGTCACGTAATAGGCGAGTGCCGCCCCCATCAGGAACAGCACCGGAGTCGCGAGCAGGAAGGGCAGCAGCGCCTTCTTCTCCGACCGGTAGAGTCCCGGCGCGACGAACTGCCACAGCTGGTTGGCGATCACCGGGAAGGACAGCATCATCGCCGCGAAAAACGCGACCTTCACCTGGACGAAGAAGCCTTCGAAGATCTCGGTGAAGATGATCCGCTTCTGCCCCGCCGCGAGCAGTGGCTGGACGAGAAACGCAAAGATATCCTCGGCGAAATAGAAGCACGCGCCGAATGCGATCGCCACCGCGATCAGCGAATAGAGGAGCCGCCGACGAAGCTCGATCAGATGGTCGAGCAGTGGCGCCTGGCTGTCGTCGATGTCCCTCACGACGGGGCCTTTCCGTCGACCGCGGGCGCATCCGGACGGTCGTCCTCACCGGCGGGGACGATGCGCGGCTGCTCGACCGTCACCGGCGTCTCCTGCGGCACTGCCCCGTCCGGGACTGCGTCCGGCGACGTACCGCCCTCGCGCGGCTCCGCCGCATTCGCGGAGTCGCTATCCGACGCGGGCAGCGCAGGATGCTCGCGCAGGATGCGGGCGTTTTCCTCGGCCCATTTCTTTTCCATCTCGGCGAGTTCCGCCTCCCGCACCATCGCGTCGAAGCCGGAGCGGAACTGGCGCGCGACACCGCGCGCCTTGCCGACCCACTGCCCGACGAAGCGCATTGCCTTAGGAAGGTCCTTCGGGCCGATCACCAGCAGCGCGACGACGGCCACCAGCATCAGCTCGGTCGGAGCGATATCGAACATTCAAGCGCCCGTTCGGGTCGAGGGGCGCGCCGGGCGCGCCCGCAAAGGTCGGATCAGCGGTCGGCGTCGCGGAGACGGTCGGTCTCACGAAGGCGATCGGCCTCACGAAGGCGATCGGCCTCGCGCAGACGGTCCGCTTCGCGCAGGCGCTCCGCCTCACGCTCGCGCTCGAGCGGCGTCACGTCGCGGTCGTAGGCGCGATCGACGTCGCTGCGCTGCTCCAGACGCGTCGGGCGTGCCGGCGGCACCTCGTCCTCGTCCTCGGCCATGCCTTTCTTGAAGCTCTTCAGACCCTTGGCCACGTCGCCCATCATGTCGGAAAACCGACCCTTGCCGAACAGCAGGAGCACGATGATCCCGACGATCAGCCAATGCCAGATACTAAGACCACCCATGTCGCGTCTCCGTTACGTTGCCGCCCACTTAGTCGCTCTCGTCGCCGCTTTCCAGTTCGCCCGCAAGCGCAACGTCGACCGGGTCGAGCAATCCCGCAGCGCGCAGGTCGTCGATTCCCGGCAGATCGCGGCGGCTGCGCAGCCCGAAATGGGTCAGGAATTCGGGCGTGGTGGCGTAGGTGAGCGGGCGTCCCGGGACCTCGCGGCGCCCCGCCGGCCGCACCCAACCCGCCTCCATCAGCACGTCGAGCGTGCCCTTGGCCACCTGCACGCCGCGAATCGCCTCGATCTCGGCGCGGGTGACCGGCTCGTGATAGGCGACGATCGCCAGCGTCTCGATGCCGGCACGCGACAGCCGGCGCGGCTCCTCCCGGTCGCGGCGCAGGAAGCGGGCGAGATCCGGCGCGGTTTCGAAATGCCAGCGGTCGCCGCGCCGCACCGGGCCGATGCCGCGGCCGGCATAGTCCGCCGCGAGTTGCTCCAGCGCGCGCGGCACCTCCGCCCCCTCGCCGACATAGGCGCGGATCGCGGCGACGCTCATCGGCGCTTCGGCGGCGAACAGCACCGCCTCGACCGCGCGCACCAGTTCGTCGGGCGCGCCGCTCATCGGATCGCCCGGATGCGCAGCGGCGCGAACGGGCCGCTCTGGTCGATCTCGACCCTGCCCTGCCGCGCCAGTTCCAGCGCGGCGAGAAAGCTGGAGGCGAGCGCCGAACGGCGGAAGGCGGCGTCGGCATCCTCGGGCAGGAAGCGCTCCAGTTCGGTCCAGTCGAGCCGGGTCCCGAGCATCGCGGCGACCCGCTCGATCGCGGTCTCCAGCGTCATCACGGCACGATGCTGGACGATGTGCAGCACCGGCCGCGTCCGCGCACTCACCCGGCCATAGGCGGCGACCAGTTCGAAGATCTCCGCCTGCCAGATCGCCCGGCGCAGCACGCGCAGCCCCTCCGGCCTGCCGCGTGCGAATACGTCGCGACCGATACGGTCGCGCGCGAGCAGGCGGGCGCCGGCCTCGCGCATCGCGTTCAGGCGTTCGAGCCGCAGCTGGAGCCGCAACGCCAATTCCTCGGGATCGGGCTGCGCCTCCGGGTCGCGCGGCAGCAGCAGCGCGGATTTCAGGAAGGCGAGCCACGCCGCCATCACCAGATAATCGGCCGCCAGTTCCAGCTTCAGCGCGCGCGCCTGCTCGACATAGGCGAGATACTGCTCGACCAGCTTGAGGATCGAGATCTCGCGCAGGTCGACCTTCTGCGTCCGCGCGAGCGCCAGCAGCAGGTCGAGCGGGCCTTCCCAGCCCTCCACCTCCACCGTCAGCGTGTCGTCGTCGGCACCGGCTTCCATCGCGCCGTTAGACAGGCTTGCGGGGCCGATGGCCAGAGGGCGCGGCGCGCTTCGTCCTGCGGACGCACGTCGCCATGACGCGCCGGGCGACGTCAGGCGAGGGCCAGCAGCGCGTCGCGCTTGGCGAGCAGCGCCGCAACATCGCCGACGTTTGCAGGCCTCAGGACGCTCGCCATCGCGCGGTCGAGGCGTGCAAGGCTCTCCGGCGCGATGGCGTCCAGACGGCCGGCGATCTCGACCATCTCGTCCATGCGCGCCCAGCAGTCGAGCACCAGGTCGCAGCCGGCGGCGATCGCGGCGGCGGCCTTGTCGCCCGCGCTGCCGGACAGCGCCTTCATGTCGATGTCGTCGGTCATCAGCAGCCCGTCGAAGCCGATGCGACCGCGGATCACCCCGGCGATCACGCTAGGCGACAGGGTGGCGGGGCGCTCGGCGTCCCAGGCGCGGTAGACGACGTGCGCGGTCATCGCCATCGGCGCGCCGGCCAGCGTGCGGAACGGCGCGACGTCCTGCTCCAGCGCCGCCGCATCGGCGTCGACCACCGGCAGTTCGAGATGGCTGTCGACCACCGCACGGCCGTGGCCGGGCATGTGCTTGACGATCCCGACCACGCCGGCACGGGCGAGCCCGTCGAGCACGGCGCGGCCGATCGCGGCGACCTGCAGCGGATCGGCACCATAGGTGCGTTCGGCGACCGCGGCGGTGGTGTCGGGCTGGCGCACGTCGAGCAGCGGCAGGCAGTCGACGGTGATGCCGACCTCGGCCAGCGTGTGGCCGATCGCCTCGGCATTGGCGCGCGCGGCCTCGATCGCCGAGGCGGGTGCTACCTCGTAGAGCCGGGCGAAGGCAGCGCCGGCGGGAAAGGCCGGCCATTCCGGCGGCTTCATCCGCGCGACCGCCCCGCCCTCCTGGTCGATCAGGATCGGCAGGTCGTCGCGGCCGGTGAGCGTTCGCAGCGAATCGGTCAGCGCACGCAGCTGCGGCCGGTCGACCACGTTGCGGCCGAATAGGATGAACCCTGCCGGGGCTGCGTCCCGGAAGAAGGCGACTTCGTCGTCGGTGAGGGCGGGGCCGGACAGGCCGAAGATCACGGGCTTCATGCCCGCTGCCTAGCCGCTCGGCCGCCCGACTGGAACACCCGCCGGCGCGTCAGCGTGCGATGAAGCAGGCCTCGCCGGCCAGCTTGAGCTTGCCGCACAGGTCGCCCGCCTGCCCCGCGCTGCCCGCGTCGACGCGCAGCCGGTACACGGTCTTGCCGTTGACCTCCGCCTGCTCGATCGAGGGGCTCAGCGGGCCGAGATAGCCGAAGCGCTTGGTCAGCCGCTGCCAGCTGCTGTTGGCGACGCTCGCCTGCGGAAAGGAGCCGAGCTGCACCACCGAGCCCGACGCGGTGCGCGCCGGCGCCGCGGCGGCCTGCCGCGCGGGCGCGCGCGCCTGGAGCTGCCCGGCCGGAGCCGGGACCTCCGCCACCACCTTGGGCGCGCCGGCCGACGGCGGCGCCGCGGGCGCCTGCGCGGGGGCCGGCTGGCCGACCACCGGCGCCTCGGGCACCTTGGCGAGATCGACCTTGGCGGCACCGGGATCGCGGCCCTCGCTGGTCGCGAACACCGTGTCGCCGGTCCCATCGACCTCCATGCCGCCGGGCTCGTCGGGCTTGACCTTGTACGGCCCCTTCTCGGCCTGGATGATCGACCCGTCGCCACCGCCGCCCGTGCTCGGCCGGAAGTTGAGCGCCGCCCAGACGATGCCGGCGATCAGCGCGATGCCCACCACCACGAGCAGCAGCACGCGGCCGAGCGAGGCCGTCTCCTCCGGAAGCTGGTCGGCGCTTTCCAGCCACGGCAGCCGATCCTCGTCGCGCGTGTGCGTAGCGGTAGCGAAGCCGTCGGCCATCAATGCATCTCCTCGACGGCCTCGACCCCCATCACGCCGAGCCCGTTGCGGATGATCTGCCCGATCGCGTCGGCCAGGAAAAGCCGCGCGCAGGTGAGCGCCGGATCGTCGGGCTGGATCGTGCGGCGCGACGGATCGTCGTTGCCGACGTTCCAGGCCGCGTGGAATTCCGCCGCCAGATCATAGAGATAGAAGGCGATGCGATGCGGTTCGCGGGCGGTGGCTGCGGCCTCCGCGACCCGCGGGAACTGCGCCGCGCGCTTCACCAGCCGCAGCTCGGCCGTATCAAGCCGGGACAGGTCGGCGGCCTCGCACGCGATCCCCGCCTCCTTGGCGCGGCGGTGGAGCGATGCGACGCGGGCGTGGGCGTACTGAACGTAGAACACCGGATTGTCCTTCGACGCCTCGACCACCTTGGCGAAGTCGAAATCCATCTGCGCATCCGCCTTGCGGGTGAGCATGGTGAAGCGGACGACGTCCTTGCCCACCTCGTTCACCACGTCGGCCAGCGTGACGAAATTGCCCGCACGCTTGGACATCTTCACCGGCTCGCCGCCGCGCAGCAGCCGCACCATCTGGACGAGCTTGACGTCGAAGCGCGTCTTGCCCTCGGTCAGCGCCTGGACGGCGGCGACGATGCGCTTGACCGTGCCGGCATGGTCGGCGCCCCAGATGTCGATCAGCTGGTCGGCGCCCTGCGCTTTCTGGAAGTGATAGGCGAGATCGGCGCCGAAATAGGTCCATTGGCCGTTCGACTTCTTGATCGGCCGGTCCTGGTCGTCGCCGAACTGGGTCGAGCGGAACAGCGGCAGCTCGACCGGCTCCCAATCCTCGGGCGTTTCGCCCTTGGGCGCTTCGAGCACGCCGTCGTAGACGAGGCCGCGCTCGCGCAGCCACGCCTCAGCCGCCTCGGGCTTGCCGGCGGCCTGGAGCTCGGCCTCGGACGAGAACAGGTCGTGGTGGATGCCGAGCAGCGCCAGATCGTCCTTGATCATGACGAGCATGGCGGCGACCGCCTCCTTGCGGAACATCGCCAGCCAGTCGCCTTCGGGCGCGTCGACGAAGCGGGCGCCATGCTCGGCCGCCAGCGCCTCGCCGACCGGCTTGAGATAGTCGCCCGGATACAGGCCCTCGGGGATCGCGATCGTCTCGCCGAGCGCCTCGCGGTAGCGCAGGTGCGCCGAGCGGGCGAGCACGTCGACCTGGCCGCCGGCGTCGTTGACGTAATATTCGCGGATCACCTCGTGGCCGACGAACTCGAGCAGGCTGGCGAGCGCGTCGCCGACCACCGCGCCGCGGCAATGGCCCATGTGCATCGGGCCGGTCGGGTTGGCCGAGACATATTCGATGTTGACGCGGGTCCCCGCGCCCATCGTCGAGCGACCATAGTCGCCGCCGGCGTCGACGATCGCGCGCAGCTCGTCGCGCCACGTGTCCTCGGTCAGCGTCAGGTTGATGAATCCCGGCCCCGCCACCGACACCGCGGCGACCGCGTCGAGCTTGTCGAGTTCGACGACCAGCCTTTCGGCGAGCGCACGCGGGTTGCTGCGCGCCGGCTTGGCGAGCACCATCGCCGCGTTGGTCGACAGATCGCCGTGCGCGGGATCGCGCGGCGGCTCCACGGTCACCGCGCGGCGGTCCAGCCCCTCGGGCAGGTCGCCCGCCGCGACCAGCGCGTCGAGGGCGGCATCGAGATGGGCGGCAAAGCGTGCGTAGAGCGTCATGGGCGTTCCGGTGGTGGTAAACAGCCGCGGCTCTAGAGCAGATTTGCGTCCGCTTGAACCATCATCCTGACGAAAGTGGCGTGCGTGGCTATTCCGCGTCGGTGCTCCCGCGCAGGCGGGAGGCCAGGGGTCCGGGCGCGACGGGCGTTTGATCTGCTTGGCCCAGGGTTCCCGCCTGCGCGGGAACACGAAACTGGGCCGCAGTCGCAGCCTAGAATCCCTCGGGCAGCGTCACCTCGCCGACCAGATCGCGATAGCGGGCGATGGCGAAGCGGTCGGTCATGCCGGCGATGAAGTCGGCGATGTGGCGGCTGCGGCCGGGCTCGTCGGCGGGGAGCTCGGTGCCCCAGCCGTCGGGCAGCAGCGCCGGATCGTCGCGATAGGCGGCGAACAGCCCCGTCACCACCGTCCGCGCAGCGTCGGCCGCGGCGAGCTGCGAGGGATGGTGATAGAGGTTGGCGTACATGAAGCGCTTGAGCGTGCGCTCCTGCTCGCG
The DNA here is from genome assembly GCF_047975845.1 of Sphingomonas mangrovi. Lineage (NCBI taxonomy): Bacteria > Pseudomonadati > Pseudomonadota > Alphaproteobacteria > Sphingomonadales > Sphingomonadaceae > Sphingomonas > Sphingomonas mangrovi. The sequence continues at coordinate 180,988 of NZ_JBIUCZ010000002.1, forward strand.
GATCTTGTTCGAGAAACCGACCAGGCAGCGGCCGGCGGCACGCACGTCGGCGACGCTCTCGACGCCGGAGTCGGCGATGCGCCGGCGGGTCTCGGCGATCAGGTCGTTGACCATCGCGCCGATCTGCGCGCGGATCAGCTCGCCGACCAGCCGGTCGGGCGCGACGTCGGGGAATTGCGCGCGCACCTCGTCCCAACGCTCGGCGACGATCGGGACGCCCAGCATCTGGTCGAAGGTCAGCAGCCCGGCGCGCAGGCCGTCGTCGATGTCGTGGTTGTCGTAGGCGATGTCGTCGGCGAGCGCGGCGACCTGCGCCTCCAGCGACGACCATTCGCCCAGCCGCAGCGGAAAGGCGGCGTCCGCCTCCGCCAGCGCCCAACCCGGATGGCGCACCGGCCCGTTGTGCTTGGCGAGCCCCTCCAGCGTGTCCCAGCTGAGGTTCAGCCCGCGCCAGCGCGGATAGGGGCTGTCGAGCAGCGTCAGCGTGCGCAGCGTATGGCCGTTGTGGTCGAACCCGCCGACGCCCTTGAGCGCGTCCTTTAGCGCATCCTCGCCGGCGTGCCCGAACGGTGGGTGGCCGATATCGTGCGCCAGGCACAGCGCCTCGGTGAGGTCCTCGTTGAGCCCCAGCGCACGGGCGATCGCGCGGCCGATCTGCGCCACTTCCAGGCTGTGGGTCAGCCGGACGCGGAAATGGTCGCCGTCGGGCGCCATGAACACCTGCGTCTTGTGGCGCAGCCGGCGGAAGCTGATCGAGTGGATGATGCGGTCGCGATCGCGCTGGAACGCGTCGCGCGGGCCGCGGACGGTGCCGTCGCCCTCGGGGTGCAGGCGCCCGCCGTGCGCCTGCGGATTCGCCGCCCAGGGCGCCGGATCGCGGGTCACTTGGGAAGCTGCTCGATCTTCTGACCGGCCTCGCTGGTCCAGGTGAAGCCCGTTACACCCTGCTTCTTGAGCGTGTTGACGAACGCCTGCGCCTCGTCGTCGGTCTTGAACGGACCCACCAGCAGCCGGTTGGTGAAGCGCAGCGGCGTCGTCCACGCCGACCGCCCCTTGAGCGCCGGCGCCTTGGCGGCGAGCGCGCGATATTCCTTGGGCAGGTCCGCCTTGTTGGCGCCGCCCGCCACTTGAACCCACTCGCGGGCCGGGTTCTGCTTGGCGGGATCGGGCTTGGCCGCTTTCGCCTTCGCCTTGGCCGTCGTCTTGGCGTCGTCGTCCGCAGCCTTGCCCTTGGCTGACTTCGCCTCCTTGGCCGCTGCCTTCGTCGGCTCGGGCTTCGGCTCGGCTTTGGCAGGTACGGGCTTCGCCGGTTCGGGTTTCGGGGCCACCGGCGCGGGTGCGACAGGAGCCGGGGTCGTCGCCGCCGCGGCAATCCCCGGCGCGGGTGCGGCGGTGGGCAGCGGCGCGACCCCCAGTTCGGTCGCGGGGATCGTCAGGTTGCGGATGATCGTCGCGAGCGTGGTGTCGGCAGCCGCCGCCGCGGCATCGCTGTGCGCCGCAACCGGCGGGGTCGGCGCGCTCGCGACCTGGGCGGGAGCATCCGCGGCCGCGCCGCGTGCTTCCTCGGCCGCAGCTGCCGCGGCCGCGCGCTGGGCATCGGCGAGCCGCGCCGCTTCGGCGAGCCGCTGCGCTTCCGCGGTCCGCGCCGCCTGCTCCGCGCGCTGCGCTTCGGCGAGGCGTTCGGCCTCGGCACGCCGCGCCTGTTCGGCCGCCGCCGCGGCCTGTGCGGTCCGCGCAGCCTCCGCAGCGCGAGCGGCGTCGGCGACGCGCTTGGCTTCGGCGGCACGGGCCGCCTCGGCCGCGCGCGCTGCCTCGGCCGCCTGGGCGACGCGATCCGCCTCGGCCTTACGCGCCGCGGCGACTTCGGCCTCGCGCTGCCGCGCCTGGGTCTCGCGGCGAGCCGCGGCGGCGGCGGCACGACGCTCGCGTGCCGAAGGACGGCGGGTCCGCGCGGGCTTGGCGGGTGCGGCGGTCTCCGCCGCGGCGACCGCGACCGGCGCCTCCGCGCGAGGGAGCGGCGTGACCGCGGGGGCAAGCCGTGCGTCGGCGATGCGTGCCGGCGTCGTACCGAGCCGCCCGAAATGGACGGCAAAGGCGCGGTCGGCAGGGGCGAGCGACGGCAGCCGGCGGAAGAAGGGGGCGAGCTGCGCCCCGAAGCCGGGCAGCATCGCCGCCGCGATCTTGTCGGCACCCGCGACGTCGCCCTGCATCGCCAGCACGCACGCGTGCACCCGCCATGCGGCGCGGTCGTTCAGCCGCAGCAGCGGATCGAGCAGCTGGTTGGCGGCACGCGCGTCGCCGGTGATGCCGAGCGACAGCGCAAGGCGGCGCACCACCTCGTCGTCTCGTTCGTTCGCGAGCGCCAACCGATAGTCGCGCTGCGCGTTGGTGGGATAGCCGAGCAGGTCGAGCGCCAGCCCGCGGTCGGCGGCGAAATAGGAGGCCGCCAGCCCGGCACGCTCGGCAGCGGTGAACAGCCGCAGCGCCTCGCCCGGCCGCTCCATCGCCAGCAGCGCCGATCCGCGCCCGGCGAGGACGCGCGGGTCGGCGGGCGAAACCTTTTCGGCGCGCGCGAAGAACTGGACCGCCGCTTCCGGATCGCCCAGCCGCGTGCTCAGCCGCCCCGCCTCGATCAAGGCGGCGAGGTCGCTGGGGTTGGTCGCCAGGATGCGCATCTGCGCGGAAAGCCGGTCGGCGTTCGGCGTGGGCTGCTGGACGATCGCCTGCGAAAACGCGGGCGACGATGCCGCGAGCAGCGTTGCCAGCAACGCGCCGCGACCGATGCTCGAAAGACGATTCATGGGTGCGGCGACCTTAGACGCACGGGCCACGGACGGGAATTGCGGGCCGCCGGCCGGGCGACCAAGCGACGCATCCGGCCGACGAGCCGTGGGCGAGCGGCGGAGCGTCGGCATGCGACGCTCCGCCGTCCGGCATTACTGGTTGTTCTGGCGGTGCAGGAACCGGGGGATGTCGAGCGGCTCCTTACCCGCATCCTCGCCCCGCGCCGGGGCGCGGCCGGCGTTCGCCATCCGCTCGAACAGCGTGCCGCCCGGACGGCTGCGGCCGCCCTGGTCGTCCGATGCCGATTCGTTGCCCGGCGTCAGCCAGCGGCGGCGCGGCTCGTCGCCGGCAGGCTTGGCGGCCGGCGTCGGAGCGGCAGCTGCCGGCACCATCGTCTCGGCGCCCAGAACCAGCTCGTCCGCCTCCTCCGTGCGCGCCGTCGGGGCCGGCGTGGGCGTAGGCGTAGGTGCCGGGGTCGGGGCGGGAGTCGGCTGCGGGGCAGCCTGCTGCGGCGCGGCCGGCTGGGGGGCGGCAGGCTGCGGCGCCGGCTCGGGCTGCGGCTGGGCGGCCTGCGGCTCGCTTGCCTGCGTACCGCCGGTACGACGGGCGCCGCCGAAGGAGAAGGACGCACGGCTCTGGTCGGCCGTGGGAACCGCGGCCTCGCTGGGCGCAACGGCCTCTATGCCGGTCGCGACCACCGACACGCGGATCTTGCCTTCGAGCTCGGAGTTGAACGCCGAGCCCCAGATGATGTTGGCATCGTCGTCGACCAGCTCGCGGATGTGGTTCGCGGCCTCGTCGACCTCGAGCAGGCGCATGTCGTCGCCGCCGGTGATCGAGACGATCACGCCCTTGGCGCCGTTCAGCGAGACGCCGTCGAGCAGCGGGTTGGCGATCGCCTTCTGCGCCGCCTCGATCGCGCGGCTGTCGCCGTCGGCCTCGCCGGTGCCCATCATCGCCTTGCCCATCTCCTGCATCACCGAGCGGACGTCGGCGAAGTCGAGGTTGATGAGGCCGGGCATGACCATCAGGTCGGTGATGCCGCGCACGCCCTGCTGCAGCACTTCGTCCGCCATTTCGAACGCCTGCTTGAAGGTCGTGTTGGCGTTGGCGATCAGGAACAGGTTCTGGTTCGGGATGACGATCAGCGTGTCGACGTACTTCTGAAGCTCCTCGATCCCAGCGTCGGCCGAGCGCGAGCGCTTCTTGCCTTCGAACGAGAAAGGCTTGGTGACCACGCCGACGGTCAGGATGCCCATCTCGCGCGCCGCCTTGGCGATCACCGGGGCTGCACCGGTGCCGGTGCCGCCGCCCATGCCGGCCGCGATGAAGCACATGTGTGCGCCCTGCAGCGCTTCCTGGACCTGCTCGATCGTCTCTTCGGCGGCGGCGCGGCCGATCTCCGGCCGGCTGCCCGCGCCCAGCCCCTGCGTGATCTTCACGCCCAGCTGGATGCGGTGCGGCGCGTCCGACTGCTTCAACGCCTGCGCGTCGGTGTTGGCGACCAGGAACTCCACGCCCTGGACGTCGGCGCGGATCATGTTCGCGATGGCGTTGCCGCCGGCGCCGCCGACGCCGATCACCGAGATGCGCGGCGTCAGATCGTCGAGGTCCGGCGGAAGAAATTCGATGCTCATTCCTGATCTCCCGAAGCGGGCCGGCCGCTGGCCAGCAACCGCCTAACTGGTTTCTTCTGCACCAACGGCTTGGGGGACTCTAGCCCCGTTCGCCACCATCCGTAGCAAATCTTCAATAGTTGGTCCGAAAGGCCGCCATCAGCCGCTGGAACAGCGCCATCGGGCTCGGCCGGGTGACCAGCTGGTGGGTCGGCTGGATCGCGCGCAGGTCGACGGGGTCGGACGCCGCGAACATCGCAAGGCCGGCCAGCGTCGCGAAGCCGGGGCCGGCGTGCGCCTCCGGCAGCGCGGTCAGCCCGCGGGCGCGGCCGATGCGGACGGTGCGACCCAGCGCCTGCTGCGCGTAGTCGGCGATCCCCTTCAGCTCCGCGCCGCCGCCGGTCAGCACCACCTGGCGCCCGACCGGATCGTCGAAGTTGAGCTTGCGCAGCTCCTTCTGGATCTCGGCCATCAGCCGGTCGAGCCGCTGGCGGATGACCGCGATCAGCTGCGCGCGGGTGATGCGCGTACCCTCGGCATCCTCGTCGGGGCGCACCGGCGCCACGTCGATCATGTCGTGGTTGTCGCGCGGGCTCATGTTGGCCGAGCCGTAGAAGCACTTCAGCCGCTCGGCCTGGCTGCGTCCGGTGCCGAAGGCGGAGGCGACGTCGTCGGTGATGTCGGCCGCGCCCATCGCGATCGAGGCGAGGCCGGTGAGCACGCCGTTGGCGAACACCGATACGTTGGTGACGCCGGCGCCGATCTCGACGAGCGCGACGCCCAGCTCGCGCTCTTCCTCGGACAGACACGCGAGCCCCGTCGCGACCGGCGCGGCGATGATCGACTTCACCTCCAGATGCGCCGAGCGGACGCACAAGTCGAGGTTGCGGACCGGCGAGCCCTCAGTGGCGACGACGTGGATCTCGACCCCCAGCCGGTCGGCGTGCAGCCCCATCGGGTCGCGCACTCCGCCCAGCCCGTCGAGCGAATAGCGCATCGGCTGCGCATGCATCACCATCAGCGCGCCGGGGTCGATGGCGTTGCGCCCGGCCTTGAGCAGCGCGTCGACGTCCGACTGTTCGACCCGGTGGCCGCCTAGGTCGACCTCCAGCTTGACGATGTCCGACAGCAGCCCGCCCGCCGAGAAGCTGACCCACACGTCCTCGATATTGAGCCCGGCGATGCGTTCGGCCTGCTCGACCGCCTCGCGCACCGCGGTTTCGGTCGCCTTCATGTCGGCGATATAGCCGCGCTTGACGCCGCGGCTCTCGCGCTGGCCGGTGCCGAGCACGACGAGTTCGCCGCCGTCGCCCTTCTGCGCGATCAACGCCGAGATCTTCGACGATCCGATGTCGAGTGCGGTGATCAGTCCTTCCGGTGCCGTCTTTGCCATCGCCCTGCCCCCTTATCCGACGCCGTTACCGGTGCCGCTATCCCCCGAGTCCTTCGCGGGCGCGGCAGCGCCGTCGCCGGCCTTGCTGTCGTCCGTCGCCGGCGCCGCGGCATTGGGTGCCATGCGCACCACCAGCTTGGTCGGATCGCGCAGGTCGAAGCGCGCATAGCCCTTGCCGAGCAGCCCCATCGTCCCGTCCATCTGCGCGAAGCGGACCAGCGCGCGCGCCGCGGCCTCCTCGCCCTCCGGCAGCACCAGCTGCTCGCCCGACTGGAACAGCAGGTCCCAGCGGCGATTGCCGACCCAAGTCGCCGCCTTGACCATCGGCTTGAGCGCGGGCGCGGCGGCGATCAGCCGCTGATAGGCCGGCTCCTGCGCGTTGGCGCCTTCGCCGATCACCAGCGGCAGCCGCGGGATCGCATGTGCGGGCACCTCGTCGAGCAGCACGCCCTTGTGATCGATCAGCATCAGTTGGCCGTTGTTCTGCCACACCGCCGCGGGATCGCGCTCGACCACATCGATCACCAGCGTGTCGGGCAGCCGCCGCGATACGCGCGCGTCGGCGATCCAGCCATATTCGAGCAGCCGGTCGCGCGTGCCGTTGAGGTCGACCAGCGGCATCGCGCGCGAGCGCTGGTCGAGCGCCACCGCATAGACCGAATTGGCGTCCATGCGCTTGAGACCCGTCACCTCGATCTGGGCGACGCGAAAGCCCAGGCTGCCGATCCCCTCCGCCATCGCGGTGCCGACCAAGCCGAAGACGCCGAGCCACCCCGCCGCGGCGATCGCCGCCGCACCGACGCCCAGCGTGATGCTCCACGCCGCCGCCTTCTTCACCGTCGCTTCGCCGCCGGGCACGCGCGCGACGGCATGATCGAGGATCGAGGCGCGCCGCTGCCGCTTGGGCTGCGGGCGCCGCTTGGGCTTCACCGTCCGCGCGGGCGCGGGACGCCGGGAACTGGCGCGGCTCATTGCTTCGCTCCGTGGGAGAGGGCCTCGTCGACGATCCACTGCACGAGTTGCGGGTAGGACATGCCGACGGCGCGCGCCTGCTCGGGCACCAGGCTGAGCGGGGTCATGCCGGGCTGGGTGTTGACCTCGAGCAGGAACAGCCCCTCGACGCCCTGGCTGTCGTCCCAGCGGAAGTCGGCGCGCGAGGCGCCGCGGCAGCCGAGGCGCTGGTGCGCCGCGACCGCGATCGCCTTGCACGCGTCGGCAACGTCCTCGGGGATCTCGGCCGGGCAGACATGCTCAGTCAGCCCCTCGGTGTATTTGGCGTCGAAGTCGTAGAAGCCGGACTTGGGCCGCAGCTCGGTCACGGCGAGCGCGCGGTCGCCGAGCACCGCGGTGGTGAGTTCGCGCCCGCGGATGAACGGCTCGGCGAGCAGTTCCTCGAACAGCTGCCACGGGCCGGTCGCGTCGCGTGCGATTGGGTTGCCATAGTTTCCCTCGTGGGTGACGATCGCGACGCCGACCGAGGAGCCCTCGTTGACCGGCTTGAGCACATAGGGACGCGGCAGCGGATCGCGCTCGAACAGTTCCTCGGTGCGGACGATGCGGCCGCCGGGCATCGGGATCCCGTGCGGAACCAGCGCCTGCTTGGTGAGCTGCTTATCGATCGCGATCACCGAGGTAGCGAGCCCAGAGTGGGTATAGGGCAGCCCCATCAGGTCGAGCATGCCCTGCACCGTGCCGTCCTCGCCCGGCGCGCCGTGCAGCGCGTTGAACACCACGTCCGGCTTCGCCTCGGCAAGCCGCAGCGCGACGTCGCGGTCCATGTCGATCCGGGTGACGCGGTGGCCGAGCGATTCGAGCGCGTCGGCGATGCCCGTGCCCGACATCAGCGACACCGGGCGCTCGGACGACCAGCCGCCCATCAGCACGGCAATGTGGAGGGTACGCTCGGTCACAGGATCACTCCACGGCTCGTGGCCAACATCTTCATTGCTTCGCCCGCCCGACACGCTGGATTTCCCATTCGAGCTCGACGCCGGAGTGCGCCTTCACCCGCGCGCGCACGTCCTCGCCCAGCGCCTCGATCTCGGCGCTGCTCGCCTGCCCCAAGTTGAGCAGGAAGTTGCAGTGCTTCTCGCTGACCTGCGCATCGCCGCGGCGCAGGCCCCGGCAGCCGGCGGCGTCGATCAGCGCCCACGCCTTGTGGCCGTCCGGATTCTTGAAGGTGGAGCCACCGGTGCGGCTGCGCAGCGGCTGCGACGCCTCGCGCTCGGCGGCGATGCGGTCCATCTCCGCGCCGATCGTGGCCGGATCGCCCGGCGTTCCCTCGAACAGCGCCTCGACCACCACCGCGCCCGCCGGCAACTCGGAATGGCGATAGGTGTAGCCCAGCCGTTCGGCGGGCCAGGTCTCGATCGCGCCGGCGCGCGTGACGAGTGTCGCCTCGACCAGGATGTCGCTGGTGTCGCGGCCATAGGCGCCGGCGTTCATCCGCACCGCACCGCCGACCGTGCCGGGGATGCCGCGCAGGAACTCAAGCCCGGCGATGCCGGCATCGCGCGCCGCCGAAGCGACAGTGATCCCCATCGCCCCTGCGCCCGCGCGCACCCGGTTGCCCGGCTCGACGCTCACCCGCGCCATCGCCTTGGGCAGCCGCACCACGACGCCCGGCACGCCGCCGTCGCGCACGATCAGGTTGGAGCCCACCCCGACCGGCAGCACCGGCGTCGCGGGATCGAGCGCGCCGAGCAGGCCGGCCAGCGCCTCGACACTGTCCGGGCGCACCAGCCATTCGGCCGGCCCGCCGGTGCGGAACCAGATGAAGTCGGCGAGCGAGCCCTGCGGCTCGACCTTGCCCGCGACCGGCGGCAGCGCGTCGGCTTCGGGGGAAAGGCGGACGGCATCGGTCACTTGGTCCAGCCCCACAGCCGCGCCCAGGCGAGCCAGGCCTTCCACTGCGCATCGGCCATGCGCCGGCCGGCGTCCTGCAGGTCGGCGGCCTTGCTGCCGGCGTGGAGCATTTCGCGCACCGCGTCGACCTGCGCCTCGTGCGCGCGGACGATGTCGCGCTGTGCCTTGGTGATCGAAGCGATCCACTCGTTCATGCCGTCTGCTCCACCCGAAGAGCCTGCACGATCGCGTCTGCGAGCCCGGCCGCGACCTTCGTGATATCGCCCGCGCCCAGGCAGACGATCAGGTCGCCGTCGCGCGCGTCCGCCGCCAGAGCCTCCGCCAGCGCCTGCGGGTCCGCCACCGACTGCGCCGAACGGTGGCCGCGACGACAGATGCGCTCGACCAGCGCCTCGCCGCTCACCCCCTCCACCGGCGCCTCGCCCGCGGCATAGACCGGCAGCGCATAGACCGCGTCGGCGTCGTTGAACGCCTGCGCGAAGTCGTCGATCAGCGCGCCCAATCGCGAATAGCGGTGCGGCTGCACCACCGCGACCACCCGCCCGGACGACGCCTCGCGCGCCGCCGACAGCACCGCGCGGATCTCCACCGGGTGGTGGGCATAGTCGTCGATCACCGTCATCGCCGGCTCGGCGACGCTGCCGACCTTGGTGAAGCGCCGCTTGACCCCGCCGAAGCCGCCGAAGCCGGCGGCGATGGTGGCGTCGTCGATGCCCATCTCGATCGCGACGGCGATGGCGGCGAGCGCGTTCTGGACGTTGTGGCGCCCGGCCATCGGCAGGACGATGTCGGCGATGGTGCGCTGGCTGCCGTCGCGCTCCCGCACCACGGCGTCGAAACGGTTGCAGCCGTCCTTGGAGACGATGTTGGTGCCGCGGACGTCGGCCTGCGCAGCGAAGCCATAGGTCACGATGCGCCGGTCGCGCACGCGCGGGATGATCGCCTGCACCTCCGGATGATCGAGGCACAGGATCGCCGCGCCATAGAAGGGCACGTTCTCGACGAACTCGACGTAGGCATCCTTGGCGCGATCGAACGAGCCGTAGTGATCGAGGTGCTCGGGATCGATGTTGGTGACGACCGCGATCGTGCCGTCCAGACGCAGGAAGCTGCCGTCGCTCTCGTCGGCCTCCACCACCATCCAGTCGCTGGCGCCCAGCCGCGCGTTGGAGCCATAGGCGTTGATGATGCCGCCGTTGATGACGGTCGGGTCCACTCCGCCTGCGTCGAGCAGCGCGGCGATCAGCGAGGTCGTCGTGGTCTTGCCGTGGGTGCCCGCGACCGCGACCGTCGACTTCAGCCGCATCAGCTCGGCCAGCATTTCGGCCCGGCGGACGACGGGCACGCGCCGGGCGAGTGCTGCCTCGACCTCGGGATTGCCGCGCCGGATCGCGGTGGAGGTAACCACCACGGCCGCGTCGCCCAGATTGGCGGCGGCATGGCCGATCGCCACCGGGATGCCGCGGTCGCGCAAGCCCTGGATGACATAGCCCTCGGCCACATCGGAGCCCTGCACGCGATAGCCCAGGTTCTTCATCACCTCGGCGATGCCGGACATGCCGATGCCGCCGATGCCGACGAAGTGGATCGTGCCGATGTCGGTCGCGACGCCCTTCATGCCAGTGCCTCCCGGGCAGGCGCAGGCTTGGCCGAGCGGGTGCGCGGGCGCGCCGGCGTGGCGTCGATGCTCTCGACCAGGTCGGCGAGGTCGCGCACCGCATAGGGGCGGCCGCAGCTGCGCGCGCGGCCGGCGGCATTCTCCAGCGCCTGCGGCTCGAGGCCGAGCTTCTGGATCTGCTTGGCAAGCTCGGTCGGCGTGAACGCCGTCTGCGGGATCGTCCGCGCGCCGCCCGCCTGGGTGATCTCGCGCGCGTTGACCGTCTGGTGATCGTCGGTGGCGCTGGGCAGCGGTACCAGGATCGCGGGGCGACCCGCGGCGGTGAGCTCCGCGATGGTCGAGGCACCGGCCCGCGCGATCACGACATGGCTCCACGCCAGCCGCTCGGGCAGGTCGGGCAGATAGGTCGCGATCTCGGCCGGGATGCCATGTTCGGCATATTGCGCGCGCACGCGGTCGATGTCCTCCAGCCGCGCCTGATGGGTGACCTGCAACCGGCGGCGGAAGTGGACCGGCAGCAGCGCGAGGCCGTCGGGCACCACCTGGCTGAGGATGCTCGCCCCTTGGCTGCCGCCGGTGACGAGAACGCGGAACAGCCCGTCCTCCTCCGGCGTCGGGAACGGCCGATCCCGCAGCGCCAGCACGGATTCTCGCACCGGATTTCCGACGAGGTGGGTCTTCGCGGCATGGGCGGGCTTCAGCCGCTGCACGTCCTCGTAGGAGGTGGCGATCGCACCGACGCGGCCCGCGACCAGCCGGTTGACGCGACCCAGCACGGCGTTCTGCTCGTGGATCACCGTCGGCAGCTTGCGCGCGAACGCGGCGAGCAGCGCGGGCAGCGCGGGATAGCCGCCGAAGCCGATCACGGCCGAAGGCTGGAAGGTGTCGTACAGCGCCATCGCCATCGTCCGGCCGGCGAGCATCTGCCGCCCCGCGCGCAGCCAGCCGACCGGCCCGCCCGACAGGCGACCGGCGGGAAGCACATGCGTCTGGATGCCGTCGAACAGTCCGGGGAAGCGCACGCCGCGCTCGTCGCTGACGAGCGCGACGCGGTGCCCGCGCTCGGTCAGCTCGGCTGCCAGCGCCGCAGCCGGCACCATGTGGCCGCCCGTGCCGCCCGCCGCCAGCACATAATGTTTCGATCCGCGCATCAACCGTTCCACCGCGTTCCGTAGGGAGAGCGCGTCAGATACGGGTTCCTTCGCGTGAAAGCGAGCAGCAGTCCCATGCCGATCGACAGCGCGATCATCGACGAGCCGCCATAGCTGATGAACGGCAGCGTCATGCCCTTGGACGGCGCGATGCCGGTGTTGACCGCCATGTTGATCAGCGCCTGCAGCCCGAACTGCACGGCGAGGCCCGCGGCGGCGAGCAGGCGGAACGCGTCCTCCTCGTCGAGGAGCTTCACGAACACGCGCACCACCAGCGCCAGGAAGAGCAGCGCGATCGCCGCGCACGCGATCAGCCCGAACTCCTCGCCGACCACGGCATAGATGTAGTCGGTGTGCGCCTCGGGCAGCTTGAACTTGATGCGACCGCCGCCCGGCCCCGTGCCGGTGATGCCGCCGGCGGTGAGCACGGCATGCGCCATGTCGGTCTGGTAGCTGTCGGTGTGGACGGCGTTGGGATCGGGGAACAGGAAGCTGTCGATGCGGATGCGCGCGGTGTCGTAGAAGACATAGGCCGCGACCACCCCGCCCGCGCCGATCGCGCCGAGCAGCGCCATGATCCGCGGCGAGATGCCCGCGATCATCAGCAGCGTCAGCCACACCGATCCGAAGATGATCGTCTGGCCGAAGTCGGGCTGGAGCATCAGCACGCCGCCGACCAGCCCGGTCAGCGCGCCGGTGATCGGCACCACCGGCAGCTGCGGGTCCTTGGCGCGGAACGACAGGATCCACGCCGTGGTGACGATGAACATGGGCTTCAGGAACTCGGACGGCTGGAACTGGCTGATTCCCAGCCCGATCCAGCGCCGCGCGCCGTTGACCTCCACCCCGACCAGCGGCGTCGCCATCAGCAGCAGCAGGAACAGCGCCGCCCCGCCCAGCGCCAGCCGCCGCGCGGCGGTGACCGGGAGCATGGAGACGCCGATCAGGACCGGGAAAGACAGCACCACCCACAGGGCCTGGCGCCAGAAATAGGCCATCGCCGGGATCTTCACCGCGCCGCTCGAATAGCGCACCGCCGACGCCGGGCTGGCAGCGGCGACGGCGACCAGGCCCAGCGCGATCAGCAGCATCGCGATCAGCAGCAGCACCCGGTCGATGTCGCGGAACCACATGCCGACCGGCGAGCGGTTGCCGCGGCCGACGTGGCGCTGGACGCGCTCCCGGATCGGATCGGCGGAACGTGCCATATCGGTCATCGCAGGTCCTCCACCGCCCGCGCGAATGCGCGGCCGCGCTCGGCATAGTCGGCGAACTGGTCGAACGAGGCGCAAGCCGGCGACAGCAGCACCACCTCGCCCGGCTGCGCACGCGCGGCCGCCGCCCGCACCGCGGCGTCGATCGTGCCCGCCTCCTCGACGGGCAAATCGGGCGCGAGCAGCTCGGCGAAGCGCGGCCCCGCCTCTCCGATGGTGTAGGCGCGCACGACGTTGGCGAAGCCGGGGCGGCAAGCGTCCAGGTCGTCGCCCTTCGGCTTGCCGCCGACGATCCAGTGGATGCGCGGGAAGGCGGCGAGCGCGGGCGCGACGGACTCCGGATTGGTCGCCTTGCTGTCGTCGACGAAGGCGACGCCGTTCACTTCGGCCACGCGCTGCATGCGGTGCGGGAGCCCGGCGAAGCTTGCGAGGCCTGCGTCGATGGCGGCGTTGTCGATGCCTAGCGCCTCGCACGCGGCGATCGCCGCAAGAGCGTTCTGCGCGTTGTGCGGGCCCTGCAGCGACGGCCAGCGCGACTGGTCCATGCACACGCCGGGCGCGATCTTCGTGAGGTCGGCGCTGCGGCCTGCCTGCGCGACCTGTCGCGCGATCAGGGCGGAGGGCGTGTCGCCGATGCCGATCACCGCCGCATGGCCGGCCGACTGCATCGCGAACAGCCGCGCCTTGGACGCGGCATAGGCGTCGAACCCATCGTACCGGTCGAGATGATCGGGTGTGAGGTTGAGCAGCACCGCCACGTCGCAGTCGAGCATGGTGGTCAGGTCGATTTGGTAGCTCGACAGCTCGAGCACATAGACGCCACCGACAGACAGCGGCTGCTGCTCCAGGATCGGCAGGCCGATGTTGCCGCCCATCAGGCTCGGCACGCCCGCCGTCTGCAGGATGTGGTGGATCAGCGCGGTGGTGGTCGACTTGCCGTTGGTGCCGGTGATGCCGACGACGCGGTGCGGCGGCAGGTCGCCGCGGGCCTGGGCGAACAACTCGATATCGCCCAGGATCGGCACGCCGGCGGCGCGGGCCCTGTCGGCGATCGGATGGCTGTTGAGCGGGACGCCCGGCGACACGACGACCCCGTCGAAGCCGGCGAGGTCGATCGCCAGCGGATCGGCGATCGTCGCGCCCGACGCGCTCTCGCGCCGTGCCGCATCGCTATCCCAAGCGGTGACCGCCGCGCCGCCCGCGACCAGCGCGTTCACCGTGGCGATGCCGGAGCGTGCAAGCCCCAGCACCGCATAGCGCCTGCCGGACCAGCCGCCCGCGACGATCATCGCAGCTTCAACGTCGACAGGCCAGCAAGCGCCAGCACCAGCGCCACGATCCAGAAGCGGATGACCACCGTCGCCTCCGCCCAGCCGAGCTGTTCGAAATGATGGTGGATCGGCGCCATCTTGAACACGCGCTTGCCGGTGCGCTTGTAGAAGAACACCTGGATGATGACGCTCATCGCCTCGACCACGAACAGTCCGCCGATGATGCCGAGCACGATCTCGTGGTGCGCGGTGACCGCGATCGCGCCCAGCGCGCCGCCCAGCGCCAGGCTGCCGGTGTCGCCCATGAACACCGCGGCCGGGGGCGCGTTGAACCACAGGAAGGCGAGGCCCGCCCCCGCGATCGCGCCGCACAGGATGGTGAGGTCGCCCGCCCCCGCAACGTAGGGGATCCCGAGGTAGGTCGCGAATTTGGCGTTGCCGACCAGATAGACGATCACCATGAACGCGACCGAGGCGATGATCACCGGCATGGTCGCGAGACCGTCGAGACCGTCGGTCAGGTTCACCGCATTGCCGAAGGCGACGATCGTGAACGCAGCGAACACGATGTAGAACGGCCCCAGATCGACCGCGACGTTGGAGAAGAACGGCAGGTAGAGCTGGGTCCCGGTTTCGCGGATGATCAGCCAGCTGGCGATCCCCGCGATCCCGAACTCCAGCAGCAGGCGGACGCGCCCGGGTACGCCCGCGGTGCTCGCCTTGCGGACCTTATCATAGTCGTCGAGGAAGCCGATCGCGGCGAAGCCCAGCGTGACGAACAGGCATGCCCAGACGAACGGGTTGCGCAGGTCCATCCACAAGAGGACCGACAGCGTCATCGAGGTGAGGATCATCAGCCCGCCCATCGTCGGCGTGCCGCGCTTGGCGAGGTGGGTCTGCGGCCCGTCGGTGCGGATCGGCTGCCCCTTGCCCTGGCGGACGCGCAGCCAGCCGATGAACTTCGGCCCGATCAGCAGCCCGAGGAACAGCGCGGTCGCGACCGCGCCGCCGCTGCGGAAGCTCAGATAGCGGATGAGGTTGAGGACGCCGGGAAAGCCCAGTGCCTCGGCGATCAGGTACAGCATCAGCCTCTTTCCGCCAGCGCCGCCACCACGGCCGCCAGCCCCACCCCGTTCGAACCCTTGACGAGAACCGCGTCGCCCGGCGCGAGCAGCGCCCGGAGGCGTTCGCGCGCGGCGGCGGCGTCGGGCACATGGACGAATTCCACCGTTCCCTCAAGCGCTTCGGCGAGCGGCGCCATGCCGGGACCCACCAATATGGCGTGCGAAACACCCGCTTCGCCGATGGGGCCGGCAAGCTCGGCATGGAAGCGGTCGCTCGCCGCGCCGAGCTCGCGCATTTCGCCGAGCACGGCGAGCTTCCGGCCCGGCTCTTCGGCGAGCACCTGGAGCGTCGCGCGCATCGAGGCGGGGTTGGCGTTGTAGCTCTCGTCGATCAGCAGCGCGCTGCCCGGCCCGACCGCGATCTCGGTGCGCGCGCCGCGCCCCGGCAGCCCCGGCAGGTCGGCGAGCGCGAGACCCGCCTGCGCCAGGTCGCCGCCCGCGGCATCGACCGCCGCCAGCACCGCCATCGCGTTGGCGACCCAGTGCACCCCCGGCGGCGCGAGGGTGAAGCTCAGTTCCCGATCGCCAATCTGCGCGATGACAAACGTCCCGCCCGTGCCGATCGCGACATGCTCGACCGCGCGGACGTCGGCCCCCTCGCCCAACCCGAAAGTGACGATGCGGCCGGCATGCGGTCGCGCCGCCGCGATCAGCCGGTCGCGGTGCGGGCTGTCGAACGGCACGATCGCGGTGCCGCCCGGCTCCAGCCCCTGGAAGATCTCGCCCTTGGCGTCGGCGATCGCGGCTTCGGAAGGGAAAAACGCGGTGTGTGCCGGCGCGATGGTGGTGACCAGCGCGATGTGCGGACGGACCAGCCGGGTCAACGCGGCGAGTTCGCCCGCGTGGTTCATCCCCATCTCGAACACGCCGAAGCGGGTCGCGGCGGACATCCGCGCCAGGCTGAGCGGCACGCCGGTGTGGTTGTTGTAGCTCTTGACCGAACGGTGGGTGGCGCCGGGGTTCGCGCGATCGAGCGCGGCGAACAGCGCCTCCTTGGTGCCGGTCTTCCCCACCGAACCGGTGACGCCGATCACCGTCGCCGAGGTGCGGCTGCGCGCGGCGCGGGCCAGCGCTTCGAGGCCAGCCGTCGTATCGCCGACCTGCACGTTGGGGTGCGGCGTGTCGGCGGACACCAGCGCGCCCGCCGCGCCCCGCGCGAACGCACCGTCGAGGAAGCGGTGGCCATCGGTAGCCTCGCCGCTCAGCGCGACGAACAGGTCGCCCGGCGCCACTTCGCGCGAGTCGAAGGTAACGCCGCTCGCGGCGAAGTCGGCCGAGGCGGTGCCGCCGGTGGCAGCCGCGATCTCGGCCGAGGTCCACAAGGGTGTCATGCCGTCCCCGCGCACTCCCGCGCGACCGCGACGTCATCGAACGGCAGCACCAGCTCGCCGACGATCTGTCCCTGCTCATGGCCCTTGCCGGCGACGAGGACGATGTCCTCGGGCCCCGCCTCGGCGATGGCGGCGGCGATCGCGTCGCGGCGGCCGCCGATCTCGCGGGCATTGGGCGCACCTTCGAGCACCTGCGCGCGGATCGTGGCGGGATCCTCGCTGCGCGGGTTGTCGTCGGTGACGATCACCAGATCGGCACCGGCTGCCGCGGCGGCACCCATCGGCTTGCGCTTGCCGGTGTCGCGATCGCCGCCGGCGCCGAACACGACGATCAGGCGGCCCGCCGCGTGCGGCTTCAGCGCGGCGATCGCCGCCTCCAGCGCGTCGGGGGTGTGCGCGTAATCGACATAGACCGGTGCGCCGGTGCGGGTGATGACCGCCCGCTCCAGCCGGCCGCGCACCGGCTGCAGCCGCGACAGGCCCGCGAGCGTCGCCTTCAGCTCGCCGCCGGTCGCGAGCACCAAACCCGCAGCGGTGAGCGCGTTGGCGGCCTGATAGGCGCCGATCAGCGGCAGGTTGACCTTGTGCGTCGCGCCCTCCGCCTCGATCGTCAGCGTCTGGCCCAACAGCGTCGGCTCGCGTCCCGCCAGCCGCAGCGTGTCGCCATGCTCGCCCACCGTCAGCAGCCGGTTGCCGCGCATGCGGGCGAGGTCGATCACCCGGTCGGCGTGCGGATCGTCGACCCACACCACCGCGGCGCCGTCGGGATCGAGCACCTCGGCGAACAGCCGCAGCTTGGCGGTGAAATAGGTCGCCATGTCGCCGTGGTAGTCGAGGTGATCGCGACTCAGGTTGGTGAACGCCGCCGCACGCACCGGCAGCCCCTCGGTGCGGTACTGCGACAGGCCGTGGCTCGACGCCTCGAACGCGACATGGGTGACGCCCTCGCGCGCCAGCCCGGCGACGTTGGAGAGGAAGGTGACGATGTCGGGCGTGGTGAGCCCGGTCGAGACGCGATCGTCGGCGGTGGTGACGCCGAGCGTGCCGATCGAGGCGGCGTGGTGCCCCTGCATCCGCCACAGCTGGCGGGTGAGCTCGACCGTCGAGGTCTTGCCGTTGGTACCGGTGACGGCGACCGCGGTGTTCGGGAACGGCGCGAAGAAGCGCGCCGCCAGCCGGGCGAAGCGCTCGCGCGGATCGCGATCGGCGATGTGGACCGCGCCCTCGACCACGGCTTCCGGCCGGGCGACGACGGCGATCGCGCCGGCAGCGACGGCGGCGGGGATGAAGTCCTCGCCGTTGACCCGCGCACCCTCGAACGCGCCGAAGATCGTGCCGGGCGCGACCTTGCGATGGTCGATCGCGAAGCCGGTGACGGGTGCGCCGCCGTCTTCGCCGAGAAGCGTTCCTAAGTTCATTCCGGTCCCGCCGTCTTGGTTTCGCCGGGCGCGTGCCACAGCAGCCCGCGCAGTTCGGCCGTGTCGATATCGGCGTGCGCGTCCGGGATTACCCCCAGCAGCGGCCCGGTACGGCTGATGACGCGCGACGCGACCGGCGCCGCGGTCCAGGCCGCGGTGGTGAAGCCGAAGGTCTCGGCGGTTCCCTTGGGCGAATCGAGCATCGCGATCACCACATAGCGCGGATGGTCCATCGGGAAGGCCGCCGCGAAGGTCGAGACGTTGACCTTCTTCGAATAGCCGCCGCCGCTGGTGCGCTCGGCGGTGCCGGTCTTGGCACCGACGCGGAACCCCGGCGCCTCACCCTTGCGGCCCGTCCCCTCCAGAACCACCAGCCGCAGCAGCTGGCGCATGCGATAGCTGGTCGCCTCGCTGAACACGCGCCGGCCCTTGGGCACCGTGCCGGGCTTGCGCTTCACCAGCGTCGCCGGGCGCCAGATGCCGCCGTTGACCATCGTCGCATAAGCCGTGGCGAGGTGCAGCGGCGTCACCGCGATGCCGTGCCCGTAGGCGGAGGTCATCGTCGTGGTACGCGCCCAGAAGCTCGGCCAGATCGGCCGCGCCTTTTCCACCTCGATGCTCGGCGGTGTGTCGAAGCCGAGCTGGCGGAACAGCGCCTTCATCCGCTCCTCGCCCATCTCGTCGGCGATGCGCGCGGTGGCGATGTTGGACGAGTGGACCAGCGTCTCGGGGATGTTGAGCCAGCGCCGCTCGGCATGGTCGTCGTGGATGCGGAAGCGGCCGACCTGCAGCGGCTGAGTGGCGTCGTAGCGCTTCGCCATGGAGCTCGCGACGCCGGTCTGGATCGCGGCGGCGACGGTCAGCGGCTTGAAGGTCGAGCCGAGCTCGTAGACGCCCTGCGTCACCGTGTTGAGCTCGGTGCCGCCGCCGGTCACCTTGTTCGGGTTGAAGGTCGGCAGCGAGGTCATCGCGATCACTTCGCCGGAATCGACGTCGAGGATCACGCCGCCGGCGCCCACCGCCTGGAAGCGCGCCATCGCCTGGCTGAGCTCGCTCTCCAGCGCCGCCTGCACGCGCACGTCGAGCGACAGCGCCACCGGCTTGCCGCGCTCGGCCGGATCGGTCAGCCGCGTATCGAGATAGCGCTCCATGCCGCGCATCCCGCGACCGTCCATGTCGAGATAGCCGAGCGCATGCGCGGCGAGCGTCGACTGCGGATAGAGCCGCTCGGGCTCGCGCGCGAAGACGATGCCCGGCTCGCCCAGCGCATTCACCTGCCCGATCAGCTCGGGAAGCGCGCGGCGCTTGAGGTAGCGGAAGGTCGAGTCGCTCTCCAGCACGCGCCGGTAATAGCCTGCGTCATGCTCCGGCAGCACGGCGGCGAGCTGCTGCGCCAGTTGCGCCTTGTCGCCGATCACCTTGGCCGGCCGCACCGCGATCGACCAGGCGTCGATGGTCCGCGCCAGCGGCGCGCCGTTGCGGTCGACGAGGTCGGCGCGCAGCGGCACCAGCGCCGCCGCGGCGTCGCGCGCCGACGCCGGGGAGGTCGAGATCGCCAGTGCGCCCAGCCGCAGCAGCACCATCGCCACGCCCGCCGCGAACAGCAGCAGCACGATCATCAGCCGGACATGCGCGATCGCGACCAGCGAATGCCGGCCGCCGTCGCCCTTGCTCTGGCGGTGCGTGATCGGAGGCGCGACGACGACGATCACCGCTTCTTCACTGCCTCCGCTCGGGCACCGCGGGCGAGGTCGCGCAACGTGCGGTCGCTCAGCAGCGTCTGGTCGAGCATCGCCACCGCCTGCGCCTTGCGCTCGGCGGGACGGGCGGGTGCGGCGGCGGTGCGGACCGGCGCGGCCGCGGGCTTGCGCGGTGCGGTCGCGGCGCTCGCCGTCGCGACCGGCGCGGCGGTGGGCTTGCGCGGTGCGGCGACAGCCTTGGCGGTCGCGGTCGGGGCAGCGGCCGGCTTCTTCGGGGCCGGCGCGGCACTGGCGGTCTCCACCGGGGCCGCGACGACCGTACCCGCCGCGGCGGCGGCCTTGGCGGCAGCCGCTTCCGCGGCGGCGTTGGCCATCGCCGTGGCGGTCAGCACCACCGGCGCGCTCGGCACGACATAGGAGGCGAACTGCACGTCGTTGCCCGGCGTGCGGCCCGGCAGCTGCGCCAGCATCGCCTCGCCACCGACGAACTGCTCCGCGCGCGGCGCGGCGAGCGACAGCACGTCGCCGTTCCAGCGCTCCAGCTGCGCCAGGTTGGCGCGGGTGTCGAACTCGGTCTCCAGCGTGCGGATATCGGCGCGCGCCTTGACGATCGCACGCTCGACTGAATCGACGCGGGCGCGCTCGGCGGCGACCTGCGAGGTGACGAGATAGAAGGCCGGGGCGACGACCGCCACGCACAGGCACCAGCCGAGTGTCTTGAACCCGAACGCTGCCATCACTTCACTCCTGCCTCTGTCCATGCCGCGGCGTCGGTCCGCCGGGCGCTGCGCAATGTCGCCGATCGTGCGCGCGGGTTGCGCGCGAGTTCTCCCTCGCCCGGCTTCACGGCCTTGGCGGGGGTGTCGAAGCTGGGGGCACGACCCGCCGCCTGCGCCGGCAGGTGTCGCGAGCCCGCCGGGGTGCCACCGCAGCGCTCCCGCAGGAAGCGCTTGACGATCCGGTCCTCCAGGCTGTGGAAGGTCACCACCGCCAGCCGCCCGCCGGGCTTGAGCACCCGCTCCGCCGCCGCCAGCCCCTGCTCCAGCTCGTCGAGCTCGGCGTTGAGGTGGATGCGCAGCGCCTGGAAGGTGCGAGTCGCCGGGTCCTTCTTCTCGTGCGGCTTGTGCCCCAGCGCACGGCGCACGATCGCAGCGAGTTCGCCGGTGCGCTCGATCGGGCGTGCCTCGACGATCGCCCGCGCGACCCGGCGCGAGCGCGGCTCCTCGCCATAATGGTAGAGCACGTCGGCGATCTCCGCCTCGTCGGCGGTATTGACGAACTCGGCCGCGGTCTGGCCCGACCGGCTCATCCGCATGTCGAGCGGTCCGTCGGCCTGGAAGGAGAAGCCGCGCTCGGCCTGGTCGAGCTGCATCGACGACACGCCGATGTCCATCGTCACGCCGTCGACCGGCACCACGCCGAGTTCGTCCAGCGCCGCCGCCATCGACGAGAAGGGCGCCTCGACCAAAGTCAGCCGGTCGCCCGCCTCGGCGCGCGTCGGTGCCGCGCCGGCGACCGCATCGGGATCGCGGTCGAACGCGATCACGCGGGCTCCCCTGGCGAGGATGGCACGCGTGTAGCCGCCCGCGCCAAAGGTCGCGTCGACATGCACCTCGCCCGGCGCGATCGCCAGCGCGTCGACGACTTCGTCGAGCAGCACGGGGATGTGGGGCGCCTCGCTCACCGCAGCCCCTTCTCTTCCATGCAGAACTCGACGAGTTCGCGCGTTTCCTCGGCAATGCTCGCGTCGGCGAGCAGCACGTCCGGGTTCCAGATGTTGAAGGTGTTGCCGCGACCGTGGAAGAACGCCCACTTCTCGATCTTGGCGCGGCGACGGAAGAAGGCGGGCAGCACGAAGCGGCCGGCGCTGTCGAACGGCGCCGATTCGAGGTTGCCGAACGCATTGCCTGCCACGTTGTAGTCCACCGCCTCCCCATTGTCTTCGAGCGCCAGCTCGCGCGGGTCGAGCCGCGCGTGCAGGATTCGGGGCCAGTTGACGTCGAACCCGACCAGGCAGCCGTGCGTCGAATCCCGCGCGATCAGCAGGTCCCGCGCCTCGGCGTTGCGCTCCAGCGCGGCGCGCAGCTTGGCGGGAACAGCGACTCGCCCTTTGGCGTCCACTGCCTGCAGCCCGTAGCTCAGATAGAGTTCTCGGTCTGACACGCTGCCCCAGTTCGGTCGCGCAGCGCCCCTTTTCCGCTGTTCCTGTCGATGCTGGCGCCGGCCAGGTCATGCGCTTCGGCTTCGCGGCGGAGGGTGCTGCCCCCTCATCAGCGCCTTGCGTATCAAATCCATCCCTGGGTCACAATGGGCGAAGCTGGGTGAGAGTGGGATTTGCATCCACTTTCTTTCCCCCAACTTCCGATTTAGCCGAGAACGCGGGCCAGGAACGCACGCCCGCCGTCCACGCGGGACACGAAAGTTGGGAGAGAATGGGAATTGGCGCCCTGGGAGCGCAACGCGCAGCCTAGGGCGGCGAGGCGGACAAGAGACTCGCGCGCTCGCCACGGGAGCGACCGGCCGGTGCTTCCGGGAAACGCGTCAGGGTCGCCGGGGACGAACGCCCCGGCGCCTGCTCAGGGCTGCAGGGGCGGCGCGGGCTCCATCGGCGCGAGTTGCGCCGGCGGGGCGATGCTGTTGGTCGCGGCGGGGGCGATGCCGAGTTCGGCGAGCGGCTCGCGGCCGGCATCGGCGACGCTCGCCAGATTGTCGGCGCCGGTCATGTTGGCGACGGTGTCGACGTTGGGAACGCCGACCGCCACCACCGGCGCATCGTTGCGGGCGGAACTGACCAGCGCGCTCGCCAGCAGGATCAGGACCAGCACGACCGCGAGCCCGGTCATCCCGACCCGGACGCGCTGCATCGCGCTCAGCTGTTCGTTGGCAGTGGGCATCGTTGCGGAGGGACTACGCGAATCGTCCGGCACTGTCGACCTTGGCCTCAGGCAGCTGCCGCGGCGCGCGCATCGGACTGCGGCACCAGCCCCTTTTGCGCCAGCCATTCGGGATTGTAGAGCGTCGAGAGATAGCGGAACCCGGTATCGCACAGGATCGTCGCGACGCGGCTGCCGGCGCCCAGTTCGCGCGCGAGCCGCACGGCCCCGGCGACGTTGATCCCCGACGAGAGCCCGACGCAAAGCCCCTCCTCGTCGAGCAGCCGGCGAACCCATTCGTACCCTTCGGCATCGGAGATGCGGTACTGGGTGTCGATCGGCGCGCCTTCCAGATTGGCGGTGATCCGCCCCTGCCCGATCCCCTCGGCGACCGAGCTTCCTTCCGCCTTCAGCTCGCCGCAGGCATAATATTCGTAGAGCGCGGCGCCGTGGGGGTCGCTGAGCGCGATGGTGATCTTCGGATCGAATTCCTTGAGCGCGAGTCCCACGCCGGCAAGCGTGCCGCCCGTGCCCGCCGCGCAAGTGAAGCCGTCGACGCGGTGCTCCATCTGCTCCCAGATCTCGGGCGCAGTCCCGGTGATGTGGGCGCGGCGGTTGGCGATGTTGTCGAACTGGTTCGCCCAGATCGCGTTCGGCGTCTCCTCGGCGATACGGCGCGAGGTGTGCACGAAATGGCCGGGGTTCGAATAGGGCGCGGCGGGCACCAGCACCAGCTCGGCGCCCAGCGCGCGCAGCGTGTCCATCTTCTCCCGGCTCTGCGTCTCCGGCATGACGATGATCGTCCGATAGCCCTTGGCATTGGCGACCAGCGCCAGGCCGATGCCGGTGTTGCCCGCAGTCCCCTCGACGATCGTGCCGCCGGGCGCGATCTGCCCGCGTGCCTCGGCATCCTCGATGATGGACAGCGCGGCGCGGTCCTTCACCGACGCGCCCGGATTGGCGAACTCGCACTTGCCGTAGATCTCGGCGCCCGCGGCCTCGCTCGGACCCTTGAGGAGGACGAGCGGGGTGTTGCCGATCAGCGCGAGCGAATGGGGAGCGGTGTGCATACCGGCAACATGGGTGACGGGAGGCCCCGGCACAAGCGAGCGATCGAGGCGGCGCCGCCTCGCAGACGCCGCCCGCCTATTCCTCGACCAGCTTCATCAGCCGGCGCTCGACCGGCGCCAGCACCGGTCCGAGCTCGTGCCCGCGCTTGAGCACTGCGCCCACTTCGTTGACCAGCGCCCACATGCCCTGGCGGTTGCGGAGCGCCGGACGCTTCTCGATGCGGAACTCGGGGCGCTCGGCGGTGCGGCGGAAGGCGGAGAAGACGGCGGCGTCGCGGCCGAGATCGATCGCATAGTCGCGCCAATGCCCGGCGGCGACCATCCGCCCGTAGAGGTCGAGGATGCGCGTCAGCTCGATCCGCTCGAAGCCGATCTGGTTCGGGCGTCCCGCCGCGGCCGGGAAAGGGGTCACGACTCCCATCAGGCGCGGTCGCGACGCTCTTCTTCTTCGGCGACCGCCGCGTCGAAGCGGCGGCGCAGCGCCTCCAGCTCGCAGCGCAGCAGCTCGATCTTCTGCGTCTGCGGGTCGAGCATCTCGCGACACGGCGTGCCGTAGGGGACGAAGTCGCGCTGATAGGCGGTCGAATCGACCAGCGTCGGTCGGGCGGGGATGCCGACCATCACCGCGCCCTCCGGCACGTCGCGGGTCACCACGGCATTCGCCCCCACGCGCGCCCGTGCGCCGACATGGATCGGCCCCAGCACCTGCGCGCCCGATCCGATGATGACGCCGTCGGCGATGGTGGGATGGCGCTTGCCGGCGATGCCGTTGTCCGGGCTGGTCCCGCCCAGCGTGACGTTCTGGTAGATGGTGACGTCGTCGCCGATCTCCGCGGTCTCGCCGATGACGGTGAAGCCATGATCGATGAAGAAGTTGCGGCCGATGCGCGCACCGGGATGGATGTCGATCACCGTCAGGAAGCGGCCGAGATGGTTGACCGCGCGCGCGAGGAAAAACAGCCGAGCGCGGTACAGCCGGTGCGCGACGCGGTGGAAGCCGAGCGCCCACACGCCGGGGTACAGCAGGATCTCCGCACGCGAGCGCGGCGCGGGATCGCGGGCCTTGATCGAATCGAGATACGCGCCGAGCCGGCCGAACATGCTGATCCCCTTTCGGCGGACATTTAGGACGGGACCTGCGGGATTTCCAGCAATCCGCGGGATCAACGCACGCCGGCCGAGATCGGGCGCAGCGCGGCCGGCGTCGGCGCTCGGCTGGATCGGCTCGGACGCAGGCGGTACAGCATCGCCATGAGCACCTATCTGCCGACGCTGAAGCAGCTCCAATATCTCGTCGCCTTACGCGACGCCGGCCATTTCGGTCGCGCCGCCGAGGCTTCGTTCGTCACTCAGTCGACGCTGTCGGCGGGCATCCGCGAGCTGGAGACGCTGATCGGCATCACGCTGGTGGAGCGCACGCGCCGCGTCGTGCGCTTCACGCCGCTGGGCGAAGCGATCGTCGACAAGGCGCGCACCGTGATCCGCGAGGCGGAGGAGCTCGCCGACATGGCGCGTGCCGCCGGCCGGCCGCTGTCGGGCGAGATGCGGATGAGCGTCATCCCGACGATCGCCCCGTTCCTGCTGCCGCGGATTCTGCCGCGGCTGCGCGAACACTATCCCGACCTCAAGCTCTTCCTGCGCGAGGAGGCGAGCGCCGCGGCGTGCGAGGCGCTGCATCACGGCCGCTCCGACTGCGTGCTGCTCGCGCTCCCCTACGCGTGCGGCGACGTCGAGGTCGCGCCGTTGTTCGACGATCCGCTCTATCTGGCGGTGCCCAAGGGGGAGGCGCAGCCGGGTGCCGGCCCGATGGTCGCCGACGACATCGACGCCGCGCGCCTGCTGCTGCTCGAGGACGGCCACTGCCTGAAGGAGCACGCGTTGCGCGCCTGCCCACACCCGGAACTGCGCGGGCGGGCGACGATGCTCGGCACCTCGCTCCACACCATCGTCCAGATGGTCGACAACGGCCTCGGCCACACCATGCTGCCGGAGATGGCGGTGGATGCCGGCATCCTCGACCACACCCAGGTCGTCGCCCGGCCGATCGACGCTCCCAAGGCCTCGCGCGAGATCGCGCTGGTGTGGCGCCGCGCCTCGCCACGCGAACGCGACTTCCGGCTGCTCGCGGAGATGCTCTCCGCCCCGGATTGATCACCGCTCGTCCCGCCGGGGGTGGACAAGGCGTGCATCAAAACGGCCGAACGTGCGTTGGTTGTTCATGGCGCTTCGGGCGCACCCCATCCCCCGCAAGGAGAAACTGATGTTCCGTCTTCCGTTCGTATCCGCTCTGGCCATCGTTGCCGCGACCGCGGCTCCGGCGCTGGCGCAGACCACGACCGCGACGCCCGCGCCGCAGACGGCCCCCCAGACCCCTCCGGCGCCTCCGGGCACCACCCCGGTGACGCCCGTGACGCCGGGCACGACCCCGGCGACCCCGGGCACCACCCAGACGTCCCCCGGCCAGACCGCCCCGACCCAGACAGCGCCCGGCACCACGCCGACCGCGCCTGGTACGACCGCCACCACGCCCGCCAAGCCGAACCCGGCCGTCGGCGGTGCGCAGATGGCCGCGACCAAGCCGATCGCCGAGAACCTGGCCGCAGCACCGAACCTCTCCAAGCTGGTCGGCGCGCTCAAGGCTGCCGGTCTCGAGGCGACGCTCGCGGGTTCGGGCCCCTTCACCGTGTTCGCGCCCAACGACGCCGCCTTCGGCCGCCTCGCGCCGGGCACGATGGACACGTTGCTCAAGCCCGAGAACAAGGCGACGCTTGAGAAGATCCTCAACTACCACGTCGTGTCGGGCAAGCTCGACGCGCTGACGCTCAAGCAGCAGATCGAAAGCGCGGGCGGCACGCTGACGCTCACCACGGTCGCCGGCCAGCCGCTCACCGCGGCGCTGGAGAACGGGGCGCTGACGCTGACCGACGCCAACGGCACCAAGGCCTATGTGACGACCTACGACGTCAACCAGTCAAACGGCGTGTTCCACGTCGTCAACGGCGTGCTGGTTCCCAAGCTGGGGTAACGGCTCGCGGAGGAGGGGCACCCCTCCTCCGCCTTTTCGGCTCGATCCGGAAGCGATGTTCAAGCGCTGCGGCAATGGATCCTGACGCCCGTCAGGATGACGGGAGGTTGGCGGGGTTCGTCCTGCTGACGAACGTCAGCATCCAGACGCGCTACCTTCGCGGCTCCAGCGTTGCCGGCCAGCCTCAGCGCCAGCGATCGGCAGCACCGGCATCGCCGTGGCGCGCCTCGACCCAGCGGTCGCCGTCGCCCCGCCGCTCGCGCTTCCAGAAGGGCGCATCGGTCTTGAGCCGGTCGATCAGGAAGCTGCACGCCTCCAACGCCGCGTGGCGATGCGGTGCCGCGGTCGCGACCAACACGATCCGCTCGCCCGGCGCCATCGGCCCGACGCGGTGGACCACCGTCACCGCGTTCAGCTGCCAGCGGGTCGCCGCGTCCTGCGCCAGGTCGTGCAGCACCGCTTCGGTCATGCCGGGATAGTGTTCGAGCGACAGCTGGCTGACCCCGTCGTCCTCGCGCACGAAGCCGGAGAAGCTCGCCACCGCGCCCACCCCTACCCCTTCGACGGTGGCGAGGGTCGCGCCCAGGTCGATCGGCGCGGTCTGGACGAGCGCGCGGATCATCCGCCCGTCACCGGCGGAAAGATCGCCACTTCCCGCGCTCCTGCCACCGACGCGTCGAGCCCGACGAAGCGCTGGTCGACCGCGGCGCGCAGCCGCTCGCGATCGGCGAAGGCGCGGGCGTGCCCGTCGCTGCGCGCGGCGAGCCAGTCGATCAGGTCGCCTACAGAGGTGACGGTGGCCGGCGGCTCGACCGTCTCCTCGCCGGTGCCGATCGCCTCGCGCACCCAGGCGAAGTAGAGCATGGCGAGCGCCATCAGCTGTCCATGTGCCGCAGGCCGACGCGCAGATAGTCCCACCCGGTAATTAGCGTCAGCACCGCCGCGCCCCACAGGCAGGCGAGCCCGACGACCTGCACCCACGTCATGTCGGGAAGCGCACCCGCCAGGATCAGCGCGCCGAACGCGACGAGTTGCAGCGTCGTCTTCCACTTGGCGAGACGCGATACCGGCAGCGACACCTGAAGTCCGGCGAGGAACTCGCGCAGGCCCGACACCGCAATCTCGCGCAGCAGGATCACCAGCGCGGCGATCAGATGAATGCCCGCGATCGGCGCGGCGTCGTGGCGGGTGCCGACCAGCATCAGGATCACCGCGGCGACCATGATCTTGTCCGCGATCGGATCGAGGAACACGCCCAGCTTCGACACCGTGCCGTTTGCGCGGGCCAGATAGCCGTCGAAATAGTCGGTCACGCCCATCAGGCAGTAGAGCGCGAAGGCGATTCCATAGCCGGCCGCCCATTGCGGCCACCACAGGAACGCCACCAGCAGCGGCACGGCGAAGATACGCGACAGCGTGAGGATGTTGGGGAGCGTCAGCACGCGGCGGGGTCTAGCATCCGCCGCCAAGCCGCGAGAAGCGTTAATCGCGCATTGAAGCCTTTCCCCTCGCTGGGCTATGCCTGCCGCAAAGCCTGCGCGACGCAACGACATAGGGTACTGACGACACGATGCTGAATGCGCTCGGGCTGCTCAGGAAGCGCCGCTTCCTCCCCTTGTTCGTCACGCAATTTCTGGGGGCCTTCAACGACAACCTGTTCAAGCAGGCCGTCGTGCTGTTCGCCACCTACCAGATCTTCGCCGACTCCCAGGCCGAACAGAATTTCAACGCGCTGGCGACGGCCCTCGGCATCCTGCCCTTCTTCGTGCTCTCCGCGCTGTCGGGCCAGCTCGCCGACACCAGCGACAAGGCGCGCATCATCCGCATCGTGAAGACGGCCGAGATCGGCATCATGATCCTCGGCGCGGTCGGCGTGTTCCTGGCGCAGAACGGCTGGATCAACCTGGGCCTCGCGCTGATGCTCGGCGCGATCCTGCTGCTGGGCACCCACTCGACCTTCTTCGGGCCGATCAAATACGCGATCCTGCCGCAGCATCTGAAGGAGGACGAGGTGCTGGGCGGCACCGGGTTGGTGGAGGCCGGCACCTATCTGTCGATCCTGCTGGGCACGGTGATCGCCGGCTGGATCTCCGTCGAATCCTCGTCGCTGCTGGTGATCGGCATCGCGCTGATCGGCTGGGTCACCGGCCGGATGGTGCCGAGCGCGCCGCGGCTGGGTGCCGAACTGAAGCTCAACTACAATCCCTTCACCTCGTCGTGGCGGCTGGTGGCCGCGACGATGCACATCCGCCGGCTGTTCCTCGCCATCCTGGCGATCAGCTTCTTCTGGACGATCGCGTCGGTGATGATCGTGATCTTCCCGCCGCTGGTGAAGAACGTCCTCACCGCCAACGAGCGGGTCGCCAGCCTCACCATCGCGATCTTCTCGGTCGGGGTGGCGATCGGGTCGGTGGTGATCAACGCTTTGCTGCGCGGCAAGGTCTCGGCGAAATATGCGCCAGCCTCGGTGGTGGCGATGGGCGTGGCGGTAGTCGCGCTGTCGCTCGAGTCGCGCGGCTGGGCACAGGCGCCTGCGGGCAGCCTCTACGGCTTCTACGATTTCCTGACGCTGCCGCGGGCGGTCGGGTTGCTGGTGACCATGCTCGCGATCGCGATCACCGGCGGCATGTTCGTCGTGCCGCTCTACGCCTTCCTGACCACCACCGTGACCAAGGATCAGACGGCGCGCACGGTCGCTGCCAACAACATCGTCAATGCGGGCGCCATGACGATCGGGGCGATCGTGGTGAGCGCGGTCAGCGCCGCCGGCGTGACGCCGGAGGACATGCTGCTGGTGGTCGCCGGCATGTGCGTCGTCTCGGCGTGGCTCGCCTGGAAGCTGCACTGCGCCTGCGACTGAGCCGGACTTCGCCGACTTCGGCGGCTGCCTACAGCAGGAAGGTGTAGAAGCAGACGAAGAAGGCGGTGAAGCTCATCGCGAAGAGCTTCAGATCCTCGTTCACCGCAGCCGGCGGCTCACGGCGGGCCAGCGCCAGCGACCGGCGGAACGGATGCGACGTGCCATATACTGCCGCGGGCGAGCGTGCGCTTCGTTGATCCATGCCGGAAGGTTAACGAAGCGTTTACGAATTGCACCGCGGGACGACAGCGGGCCTGTCCTGAAATGGAACGACCCGCCCGGTTGCTGCCGGACGGGTCGTTGTTCTCGCAGTCGAACTAAGGTCAGGCGCGGGCGCGAACCGGCTCGGCCATCGGCGTGGCGGGCACGCCCAGTTCCTCGGCGAACCAGGCGCTAGTGCGGGCGAGCCCGTCCTCCAACGGCACCGTCGGCTGCCAC
Organism: Sphingomonas mangrovi; assembly: GCF_047975845.1. Lineage (NCBI taxonomy): Bacteria > Pseudomonadati > Pseudomonadota > Alphaproteobacteria > Sphingomonadales > Sphingomonadaceae > Sphingomonas > Sphingomonas mangrovi. The sequence continues at coordinate 210,739 of NZ_JBIUCZ010000002.1, forward strand.
CCGAGCACCGCCGCGGCGCGGCTGATGTCCGGGCGCCGGCGGCGCGGATCGTCCTGCGGCAGCGGCGTGTAGGTCACCCGCCCTTCCGCGCCGGTCGCCACCAGCACCTTCTCAAGCAGCTCGTTGACGGTGAACTCGTCCGGGTTGCCCAGGTTCACCGGCTCCATCGGATCGATGTCGCTTTCCATCAGCCGCATCAGCGCGTCGACCATGTCCGACACGTAGCAGAAGCTGCGGGTCTGGCTGCCGTCGCCGTACACGGTGATGTCGCGGCCCGACAGCGCCTGGCAGATCAGGTTCGACACCACGCGGCCGTCGTCCGGATGCATCTGCGGCCCGTAGGTGTTGAAGATGCGGGCGACGCGGACGTCGGCGCGGCTCATGCGGGCATAGTCGAAGGTCAGCGCCTCGGCCGCGCGCTTGCCCTCGTCGTAGCAGGCGCGCGGGCCGGTGCAACTCACCCAGCCGCGATAGCCCTCCGCCTGCGGGTGCACTTCCGGATCGCCGTATACCTCGCTGGTGGAGGTCAGCAGAAAGCGGGCGCCGTTCTTCTCGGCCAGGCGCAGCAGGTGGTTGGTGCCGACAACGTTGGTGAGCATCGTGTGCTCGGGATCGGCCTGATACTGCGGCGGCGAGGCGGCGCAGGCGAGATTGTAGATGCGGGTGATCCGGTCCGCCCGGTCGAGCACCGCTTCGGGCAGCGGATTGACGATGTCCGCCTCCACGAACGTGAAGTTCGGCAGCGCCTCCAGCAGCCGCAGGTTGGACGGGCGTGCGGTCTGGAGATTGTCGAGGCACAGCACCTCATAGCCCTGCTCCACCAGCGACCGGCACAGGTGCGAGCCGATGAACCCCGCGCCGCCGGCGACCAGCGCCACTCCCTTATCGTCTTGCGCCATGTTCCGCTCCTTCTCGTCCCTTATCTTCTTTGTTCTACGCGGCGCCGGCGATCTCGGTTCGCGGCGCCTGCCGGGCAGCGGCCTCGGCAAGGTGCCCCTCCAGCTCGGCGGCGCGATGCGCGGCGGTGTGGGCGGCGAGCACGCGGGTGCGTGCCGCCTCGCCCATCGCCGCGGCGTCCGCGCCCTCGATCGCGGCGATCACCGCCTCGCCGTCGTCTGCCAGCAGGATCTCGCGGCCGGGTGCGAACAGGTCGTCGATTCCGTCCCAGCGATCCGACACGATCGGGGTTCCGCAGGCGCCCGCCTCGAACAGCCGCACCGACGGCGACCAGCCGGCCGCGATCATGTCCGCACGCGTCACGTTGAGCGTGAAGCGCGAGGCGGAGTAGAAATCGGCATGCTCCGACGGCGGCAGATGGTCGATGCGCTCGACGTTCGCCGGCCAGTCGATGGTATCGGGATATTGCGGCCCCGCCACCACGAAGCGGCGGTGCGGCAGCGCGCGCGCCGGCTCGATCAGCAGCCGCTCCAGCGTCGGCTGGCGATCGTCGCTGTAGGTGCCGAGGTACGAAAGGTCCCAGCGCTTCTCCGTGCCGGTCGGCGCGTAGAGCGCGGGGTCGACCGAGCAGTAGAAAGCGCGCGCGGCCGGCGAGCCATAGGCGCGCTCGAGCCGCTCCAGCGTCGGTCCGCCGGTGAACGACAGGTAGAGGTCGTAGCCGGGGATGACCTCTGGCGAGAGATATTCGAAGTCGCCGCGCTCCAGCTTGGCAAGCGTTACCGGCGTGTCGATGTCGTAGAAGGCGGTGACGCCATCCGCGACCTGTTGGACATAGCGCGCGACCGCCACGCCCTCCGGCACATAGGAGCCGACGATCACCGCATCGGCGCCCGCGATCTCCTCGCGCCAGGCGTCGAGCCCGTCGAGGTCGGCGTAGAACTCCAGCCGGCAGTAATCCGGGTCCACATGGTCGCGGTGCGCCGCATACCAGGGCACGTCCCGCTCCAGGAACAGGATGTCGTGGCCCCGCGCGGCATAGGCCTTCAGCAGCGCGCGGAAGGTGGTGGCGTGGCCGTTGCCCCAGGCGGACGACAGCGAAAGGCCAAGGACGACGAGCTTCATGCGACTTCCCGCTGCCGCTCGGCATGCGCCCGGAACATCTCGTCCACCTGCGCGCCGCGCAGCGTGTAGGTGTGCTCGGCGAGCACGCGCTTGAGCGCCGCCTGGCCGATCGCCTGCGCCCGCTCCGGCGTGAGCGCAGCGAGATGGTCCGCCACGTCCTGCCCGTCGCGCGCGACCAGCACTTCCTCGTCCGGAATCAGGAACTGCTCGATGCCTTCCCAGGCGTCGGTGATGAGGCAGGCGGCAGCGCCCGCCGCCTCGAACACGCGGGTCGCGGGCGAGAAGCCGACGTTCGCCATGCTGTCGCGCGCCACGTTCAGCACCGCGCGCGGCGTGCAGTTGAAGGCGTTGTGCTCGGCCGTGTAGACATGCCCGCGATGGCGGACGTTACCGGGCATGTCCTTCGTTTCCCAGCCGTTGCCGCCGATCAGGAACTGCTGTTCGGGCAGGCGCGCCGCGGCCTTCAGGAAGAACTCCTCCACGCGCGCTTCACGGTCCGGCAGGCGATTGCCGAGAAAGGCGAGGTCGCAGGCGAAGCGCGGATCGGGTTCGACGGGGAAGTGCGTAGTCGGGTCGAGCGCGTTGTAGATCGGCACGCAGTCGGCGGCGCCGAAGCCCTTGTAGGCGTTCACGACCGGCGGGCCGCCGCCATAGGTGAACACCGCGTCGAGGTCTGGCAGCGCGCGGCGGACCGGGTGGTCCGCGTCGCCGCGCATCTCGTCCAGCGTGGCGGCGGCGTCGACGTCCCAGAAGATCTTGAGCGCACCCGGCTGCGCGTGTTCGACGATGCCCTCCAGCAGCTCGCGGTCGAACACGCCGACGCCGTTCGCCTTGACCACGATGTCGGCGTCCGCCGCCTCGGCCAGCACGCCGCGCATCGCCTCTTCCGTGGCCGGATAGACGACCGAACGCGCCCAGTCGGGTGCGTCGATGTCGCGATGCTTCTGGCGGTCGAACGCGTCGGGCTCGTAGAAGCTGATCTGGTAGCCACGCTGCGCCAGGTCGCGCAGGATGCCGCGGTAATAGGTGGCGGCGCCGTTCCAATAGGACGACACCAGGCTGGATCCGTAAAAGGCGATCTTCACGCCACGTTCCTCTCACTCTTGGGGGCGCCGAGGCTCGCGACGACGGCGAGCAGTTCGTCGACGCGGTGGGCGCAGGTATGGCGGGCGCGGATCGTCTCCAACCCGGCGGCGGCGAGGCTCGCCCGCAGCTCCGGATCGTCGCGCAACGCCGTCAGGTGGCGGGTCATCTCGGCACCGTCGCGGGCGACGAGATAGTCGCTGCCGGGGCGGAACAGCCCCTCGGCATCGTCCCACGGCGCCGACACCAGCGGCAGTCCGCAGGCCAGCGCCTCGAACACGCGGATGGTGGGGATGCCGGGCAGGATCGTCGCGTAATAGCGCCGCGGCACGTGCACGGTGGCGAGGTGGCGCGCGAAGATCTCCGGCGCCTTGGCATTGGGTGCCCAGCCGCGATAGCGCGCGCCGTGCGAGGCGAGCATCGCCTTCGCCTCGTCCGGGTAGCGCACGCCATAGATGTCGAGCGGCAGGCCCGCGGCGTTGGCGGGGCGGAAGAGGAAATCCTCCAGCTCCTGCGTGCGCTCGCCATCGCCCCAGTTGCCGATCCACACCAGTCCCTCGCGCGTGCCCTCGTGCACGGGCGGGTGGAAGTGGCGCGTGTCGGCAGCCTCGTGCCAGGTCCACACCCGCCCTTCCCAGCCCCAGCGGCGGTAGACCTCCGACAGCGTCTCCCCGAACGCGAGCACGCCGTCGTAGCCCGACAGATCGAAGGCGCGGATCGCGTCGGGATCGCTGACGGCGCGGTGGTGGGTGTCGTGGAACAACAGCGTGAAACGGCCGCCGCGCGTGCGCAGGTCGCCGATGGCGGCGACGAGCGCGGGATCGTTCCATTCGTGGACGATCACCAGCTCGGCATCGCCGACTAGCTCGGCCGGATCGGTGCCGGGCGCGAAGCTCTCCGACGACAACTCCGGATAGGCGGTGCGATACGGCTCAAGCCCCGCCTCGCCGCCGTCGGCGAGCAGGTTGGCGAGGCTCCAGTTGCCCTCCGGCTCCAGCGTGCGGACATCGTGGCCGCGCGCGATCAGCTCGCGCAGCACGCCGCGCAGGAAATGCGCGTTGCCGTGATTCCAGCACGACAGCAGCGAATGGGTGAAATAGGCGATCTTCATGCCGCGGCACTCCGCGTGAGGGTCGCGGCGGGGTCGAGCAACTCGCGGTAGAGTGCGGCCATGTCGCGCGCGACCGCCGCCGGCGTATAGCGCGCCGCACGTACCTGCGCAGCCTCGCCCAGCGCGATGCGGCGGGCCGGATCGGCGCGCAGCGTCTCGATCGCGGCGACGAAGCCGTCCTGGTCGTGCGGCGCCACGAAGGTTGCCGCGCCCTCCCACAGCTCGCGGAAGGTCGGCAGGTCGGCGAGCACCAGCGGGCAGCCGGCAGCCGCCGCCTCCAGCACCGCCAGCCCGAACGGCTCGAACCGTGCGGCCGAGACGAAGATCGGGCGCTGCGCCAGCCAGCCGGCGAGTTCGGTCTCGTTCAGCACGCCGAGCGGGTGCAGATGATTGGCCGCGATCTGCTCGCCGTGCGGACCGACCAGCGGCCCCGCCGCGTGGAAGGGCACCGGCAGCCGCGCGGCCACGCGATCGAGCAGCCGCGTCTGCTTGACCTGGTCCCACAGCCGGCCGGCGGTGAAGACGCTATCGACGGGTTCGCCCTCGCCCACGCACAGCGGACGGCGCCCATTGTGTACCGCCAGCGGCGGCTCGGCGAGGCCATAGCTGCGCTGGATCACCGCCGCGAACGCTGCGGTGGGCGCCACCACGCGATCGGCCGCGCGGAAGCCCTGCTCGGTCAGGGTGCGCTGCCAGCGGAACTCCGGCGGCAGCGGAGTGCCCCGCGCCGCATCCCACCAGGTGGCGAGGCAGCCGTGCGCCACCGCAACCAGCGGCACGCCGAACGCGCCGCTCGCCGCCAGCGTCGGCATGTTGCAGTGGACGAGGTCGAAGCCCTGCTCGCGCACCAGCGCGGCCAACGCTTCGCCAGCCTCGCGCACCGGCACGGGGCCGTCGCACAGCCAGTCGAGCGGCAGGCCGGTGTCGAGGATCGGAATGCCCGCAGCCTCCACCGGCGCGCGCTGGGCCGCACTCGGCTCGGGCCCGAGCACCGCCACCGTCGGCGCGAAGCCGAGCGGGGCGAGCGCACAGGCGAGATCGGTCGCGTACTGCCAGACACCGCCGACCGCATCGGCGGTGATCAGGATCCGCGCCGCCATCAAGCGGCCCCCGCCGACGCTTCCGCTACCGGCACGCCGATCGGCGCATTGATCCCGCGCGCCTCGGCCAGCCAGCGTGCGAGCCGCGCGACGCCGTCTTGCCAATCGACCCGCTTGCTTAAGCCCAGCGCCGCCTGTGCCTTGCGCGTGTCGGCGACGAAATAGCGCTGGTCGCCCGCGCGCCATTCGGAAAAGCCGACCTCGACCTCGCGGCCCAGCACCTCGCCCATATAGGCGAGCAGCTGACGCAGGCTGACGGCGTTGTCCGGGCCGCCGCCCAGATTGAACGCCTGCCCCGCGATCGCATCGATGTTGCGCCACGCGGCGACATAGGCGTCGACCGCGTCCGACACGTCGAGGATGTCGCGCACCTGATAGCCATCGCCGTAGAGCGTGATCGGCTTGCCCTCGAGCGCGCGGATCAGGAAGTGGGCGACCCACCCCTGGTCCTCGGTGCCCATCTGGCGCTGGCCGTAGATGCAGCTCATCCGCAGCACCGCCGTCTTCAGGCCGAAGCTGCGGGCGTAGTCGAGCACATATTGGTCGGCCGCGCCCTTGGAACAGCCATAGGGAGTGTGGAAGTCGAGCGGCCGCGCCTCGCCGATTCCGTGCGCGCGCACTTGCCGGTCGACCGGACGATAGGCGTCGCCCTCCAGCGCGAACTCGAGGTCGGCGAGGTCCCCATAGACCTTGTTGGTCGACGCGAAGATCACCGGCGTCTCGGGCGAGCGCGTACGGATCGCGTCGAGCAGGTGGAGCGTGCCGGCGATGTTGATCGCGAAATCGTCGCGCGGATCGACCATGCTGGTCGTCACCGCCACCTGTGCCGCCAGGTGGAACACCGCCTTGGCGCCCGCCGCGGCATCGGCCAGGCGAGCCTCGTCGCGGATGTCCGCGTGCAGGAAGTCGATGCGGTCGCCGTGGCGCTGCTGCAGCCAGGCGAGGTTGGTGTCGACACCGGCCCGCGACAGCGCGTCATAGACGAGCACGCGGTGGCCCTCGCCGGCCAGCCGGTCGGCGAGATTGGATCCGATGAAGCCGGCGCCGCCGGTGACCAGGATCGGCCGCGGGTCCGCCACGGCGTTCCCCGCGTCCGTCATGCCACCAGGCCCCGTTTCTCCAGCTCGGAGCGCATCTGCTCGACGCGGTCCTGCGCCGTCTGCTGCGCGACCCATTCGGCGAGCTCGGCGAGGCCCTGCTGGAAGTCCTGCTTGGCGCGGAAGTCGAGCTTTTCGGCGGCCATGCTGGTATCGCAGAAACAGTGGCGGATGTCGCCGATGCGCGCCTTGCCGACCACTTCGGCGGTCAGGTCGTTCTTGCCCATCGCCTTGGCGAGTTCCTCGGCCACTTCCTTGACGGAGCGGTCGTGGCCCGAGCCGATGTTGAACGTGCCGCCCACCGCCTGCGGCAGCACCAGCGCGTCGGCAAAGGCGCGCGCCACGTCGCTGACATGGACGAAGTCGCGGCGCTGTTCGCCGTCCTCGAAGATCAGCGGCGACTGGCCGTTCAGGAAGCGCGAAGCGAAGATCGCGAGCACGCCGGTGTACGGGTTCGACAGCGCCTGTCCCGGACCATAGACGTTGAACAGCCGCAGGCACACGCCCTCGATGCCATAGGGCGCGGCCATGATGTGGGTCGTGCGTTCCTGCACATATTTGTTGAGCGCGTAGATCGACGCGAGGTTCGGGCGCTTCCACTCGGGCGTCGCGACGGGGCTGAGCGGACGGCCCTGCGCGTCGACCGGCTCCCAGTTCTTCTGCCCGTCCTTCAGCGCCTTGCGCTCGGCATTCTCGACCAGCTCGCCGTCGGCGTCGCGATAGAGGCCCTCGCCATAGATGCTCATCGAGGAGGCGGTGACGACGCGGCGGACGGGCTTGTCGATCAGCGCCTCGAACAGCACGGCGGTGCCGACGTCGTTGGTCGAGGTATAGCGCTCGACCTCGTACATCGACTGGCCGACGCCGACCTCGGCCGCGAGGTGGATGACGCTGTCGACGCCGTCGAGCGCCTTCAGCACCGCATCCTTGTCGCGCACGTCGGCGCGGATCAGCTCGGCTTCCTTGTTGAGCATCTGCGAGCCGTCGGTCGCGCCGTGGACCTGCTCGATCAGGCTGTCGAGCACGCGCACCTCGTTGCCGCGCGCCAGCAGTTCGTCGGCGACGAAGCGTCCGATGAATCCCGCCCCCCCGGTGATGAGAACCCGTTCCATTCTTCCTCCCGCTGCCGCTCCGGCTGCGTCCCCAAGCCGGTCTGCGTTGACTTCGCCGCTGCGACCCTGTTCAATGGTCGGCGATCAGGATGGGAAGCGCTTCCTCTTCATCTTTGTTCCCGTAAACCATTCCGATTGGGAAACATTTTTCCGGCCGGTCGGGAACCAAAGGGCGTCACGATGCGCTTGCAGCATCTATGTTGATCCGACCTCGCCCGGATGCGCGTTGAGCGCGACCGTCCTTCTTGCGCGTCACGGAAGCCACGATGAGGTCGGCGCCGTCCTAAGCGGACGCTCGGATATCGCGCTGAACGCTGTCGGCCATGCCGAAGCCGAACGGCTGGCCGCGCGCCTCGCCGAGGTGCCGCTCACCGCGATCCACAGCAGCCCCCGTGCCCGTACGCGCGAAACTGCGGAGATCGTGGCCGCGCACCACAACTTGCAGGTGACGCTGGTCGAGGCCCTGGACGAGGTGGATTTCGGGGCCTGGGCCGGGCGCAGCTTCGCCAGCCTCCACGGCGATGCCGAATGGGATCGCTGGAACGCCGAACGCGCCACCGCCACGACACCGGGCGGCGAGACGATGGCGGCGGCCACCGCACGCGCCGTCGCCCATGTCGCCGCACTCGACGGCGACGGCGGAACGGTGCTGTGCGTCAGCCATTGCGACGTGATCCGCGGGATCGCCTCGCACTATCTGGGGCTCGGGCTCGACCGGCTGCTGGCATTCGACTGCGCGCCGGGATCGCTCACCACGCTGGCGCTGGCGGGCGGCCAGGGCCGGATCGTCACGCTCAACGAGGTGCCGCAATGACCAAGATGCCGACCGACCGGCTCCGCGAGGAAGTGGCGCGGCTCGCGCCCTGGTTCCACAACATCGATCTGGGCAACGGCATCCAGACCGCCCCCGATCACTTCCTGGGCGACTATCCCAACTTCAAGTTTCAGCGCTTCGGCCCTGCCCTGCCGCAGGACATGACCGGCAAGACCGTGCTCGACATCGGCTGCAACGCCGGCTTCTACTCGGTCGAGATGAAGCGGCGCGGCGCAGAGCGCGTGCTCGGCATCGACAGCGACGAACGCTATCTGGCGCAGGCGCGGCTGGCGACCGAGGCGCTGGGCTTCACCGGCGTCGAGTTCGCCAAGCTGTCGGTCTACGACGTGGCGCAGCTGGGTGAGACGTTCGACCTCGTGATCTTCATGGGGGTGCTCTACCACCTGCGGCATCCGCTGCTGGCGCTGGACCTGATCCGCGAGCATGTCTCCGGCGACCAGATGCTGTTCCAGACGCTGCAGCGCGGGTCCGACGACGTGTGCGACGTGCCGGAGGATCACCCCTTCTACGTGCCCGGCACCTATGACGCGCCGGCCTATTTCGACGATCCGGGCTATCCCAAGATGCACTTCATCGAGCGCGAATACGCGCACGACTGGACCAACTGGTGGGCGCCCAACCATGCCGCGTCGGAGGCGATGCTCCGCGCAGCAGGCTTCACGGTCGAGGCGCGCCCGGAACGCGACGTCTATCTGTGCCGCGTGGCCCCCGTTCCCTATGCGGAATTCGGGCCGGCGGCAGTCTATCCGGCGAACGGGCCGGTACGGGGGGGAAGCAAGTGATCGAAGCCGCGATGCTCTGGAACGAGCCCAACAACAAGTCGCACTGGGACCCGGAGCTGGATCCCGAATGGGCGATCTTCGCCGACACGGTGATCCGCGCCGGCAACGCCATCCATGCGATCAACCCGGCGATCACGCGGGTGCTGGGCGGCATGTCGCCGATCGACCCGCATTGGGTGAAGCGGATGGAAGGGCATGGTGCGCTCGACGCGGTCGATGCGGTGGCGGTGCACGGCTTCCCGCTCGACTGGAACCTGTGGCCGATCCACGCCTGGCCTGACAAGATCGCCGAGATCGAGGCGGTGACCGACAAGCCCATCTGGGTGACCGAGGTCGGCGTCGGCTCGTTCGGCGCCGAGGAAGTTCAGGTATTCGGCGTCAACAAGACGGCCGAGCTGCTGATCGGCCGCGTGCCGCGCATCTTCTGGTATTCGCTCTACGACCTGCCCCAGAGCTGGGGCGCCACCACCCGCCACCGCGAGGCCGAGGGCTCGAGCTACTATCGCCATTTCTACATGGGCCTGATCCGCGAGGACGGCACCCCCAAGCCCGCGCTCGACGACTATGCCAAGGTCGCGTCCGAGATGGGGCTGATGCAGTGGTTTCACTTCGAGGACCCGCGGCTGGACGACGCCGTCGCCTGGATGAAGCGGCTGGGCACGAAGAAGCTGCGCACCGGGCTCAGCTGGGCCGACAGCTTCCGCCCCAACGCGACCGACTGGTTCGACCGGCAGATGGAGGCGCTCGCCGACTTCGACGTGACCGTCACCTTCTGCTTCACCCCCGAGCACCTGGGGCCGGGTGCGCACCACACCAGCCCGCCGCACGAGCCGCAGCAGTTCGCCGACTTCTGTGCGTGGATGATCGACCGCTATGCGCCCGCGGGGGCGACGACGCCCCTCGCCCAGCCGGCGCTGGAGGTGGGCGCATGAGCGGCCGTCCCATCCGCGTCGCGCTGATCGGCGTCGGCAACTGCGCGAGCTCGTTCGTGCAGGGGCTGAGCTATTATCGCCACGGCGCCAACGACCTCACCGGCCTGCTCCACCAGGAGATCGGCGGCTATCAGCCGGGCGACGTCCACGTGGTCGCCGCCTGGGACATCGACCGCCGCAAGGTCGGCCGCGACGTCGCCGAGGCGATCTTCGCCAAACCCAATTGCACCGCGGTGTTCTGCGCCGACGTCGAGCCGACCGGCACGCTGGTGCAGATGGGCCCGGTGCTCGACGGCGTCGCCGAGCACATGGCCGACTTCGCCGAGGACCGCACCTTCGTCCCCGCCGATGCGACCGAGCCGAGCCGCGCCGACATCGTCGCCGCGCTCAAGGCGGCGGACGTCGACGTGGTGATGAACTACCTGCCCGTCGGCAGCCAGCAGGCGACCGAATTCTACGCCGAATGCGCGCTGGAGGCCGGCGTCGCCTTCGTCAACAACATCCCCGTGTTCATCGCCAGCGATCCCGTATGGGCCAAGCGCTTCGAGGATGCGGGGGTGCCGATCATCGGCGACGACATCAAGGCGCAGCTGGGCGCGACGATCGTCCACCGCGTGCTGACCGACCTGTTCCACAAGCGCGGCGTCAAGCTGGAGCGGACCTACCAGCTCAACACCGGCGGCAACACCGACTTCCTCAACATGTCGAACCGCAAGCGGCTCGCCTCCAAGAAGGTCAGCAAGACCGAGGCGGTGCAGTCGGTCGCGGAGACGCGCCTGGCCGACGAGAACATCCACGTCGGCCCCAGCGACTATGTCGCCTGGCAGAACGACAACAAGGTGTGCTTCCTGCGCATGGAAGGCAGCATGTTCGGCGGCGTGCCGATGAACCTGGAGCTGCGGCTGTCGGTCGAGGACAGCCCCAATTCGGCCGGTGTCGCGATCGACATGGTGCGCTGTGCCAAGCTCGCGCGCGACCGTGGCCTCGGCGGGCCGATCGGCGCGGCGTCCGCATTCTTCTGCAAGCACCCGCCCGAACAGACCACCGACGACCTCGCCTACGAGGCGCTGGAGGCGTTCATCGCCGACAAGAGCTCAGCCGCCTGAGGCGGGGGTCTTGTCCAGGGCATCCAGCACCTGCTCGGGTTCGACGTTGCGCTTGATTTCGTCGAACCCGGGATCGTCGACGGCCACGTCCAGCCGCGCGGCGATGCGGTCGACCAGCCGCGCGAGCCGGGTCAGCTCGTGCTCGGCGAGCAGGTTGATGTGCAGGTCCAGGTCGGCGCGGCGGTCGGCCGCGGCGGCCATCCGGTTCTGGCTGATGAGCACGAAGGTGGACAGGAAGATCGCCTCCACCGACGCGACCATCGCCAGCACGACGAAGCTCGGATCGAATCGCGCCGCGCCCGGCACCCACCCGAGATTGACCAGAATCCAGGCGCCGTACAGCAGCAGGTGCAGCAGCACGAAGCGCATCGAGCCGACGAAGCCGGTGATCGCATCGGCCACCCGGTCGCCGAGCGGCGCCTCGCGCGCCTCCCGCCGGCGACGCTCGGAAAGCGCGGCGATGTTCTCGCGCAGCGTGCCCGTCATGCCGGCAGGCTGGGGCGTGCGATCGTCGGTGCTGCGCATGGATTCGTCCTCCTGCTGCGGGGAACGCGGCAATGCTCGGCGCGGCCGCTTGGTTGCGCCCCACCCTTTCACCAACAGGAATCCCCATGACTGACACGATGCGCGCGGCGGTGCTTGCCGCGCCCGGCACGATGGAAACGCGGCAGGTCCCGCTGCCCCAGCCCGGCGCGGGCGAAGTGCGGGTGAAGCTGGAAGGCTGCGGCGTCTGCGCCTCCAACGTCGAGCCGTTCGAGGGGCAGCCCTGGTCGCAGTTCCCCGGCGAGCCCGGCGGCATGGGCCACGAAGGCTGGGGCGTGGTCGACGCGATCGGCCCGGACGTGACCGAGGTGGCGATCGGCGACCGGGTCGCGATGCTCTCGGGCAACGCCTATGCCGAATACGACCTCGCCGCCGTCGACGCGCTGGTGACGCTGCCGGCGGCGCTCGGCGACCACCCCTTCCCCGGCGAGCCGCTCGGCTGTGCGATGAACATCTTCCGCCGCTCGGACGTGCAGGCGGGGCAGACCGTGGCGATCGTCGGCATCGGCTTCCTGGGCGCGGTGTTGACCCGGCTGGCGACCGAGGCGGGCGCACGGGTGATCGCGATCTCGCGCCGCCAGTCCTCGCTCGACCTCGCCCGCCAGTACGGCGCGGCCGAAACGATCGTGATGGACGACCACTGGCGCATCCTGGAGGACGTGAAGCGCCTTACCGACGGCGTCGGCTGCGATCGGGTGATCGAATGCGTCGGCAAGCAATGGCCGCTCGACCTGGCCGGCGAGCTGGTGCGCGAGGGCGGTCGGCTGGTGATCGCCGGCTATCACCAGGACGGGCCGCGCCAGGTGAACATGCAGATGTGGAACTGGAAGGGCATCGACGTCGCCAGCGCGCACGAACGCGACCCGGCGGTGAACCTGCGCGGGCTGCGCGAGGCGGTCGAAGCGGTGGTCTCCGGCCGGATCGACCCCGCCCCGCTCTACACCCACCGCTATCCGCTCGAGCGGCTCGACGAGGCGCTGCTCGCAACCCGCGACAAGCCCGACGGCTTCATCAAGGCGCTGGTGACGTTCGGCACGCCGGCGGGAGACGCCGCATGACCCGCCCGAAGCTCGGCTTCCTCGGCGTCGGCTGGATCGGCCGGCACCGCATGGAGGCGATGCTCGCCACCGGCGCAGTCGAGGCGGCGGCGATCAGCGACCCCTCGCCCGAAATGGTGGCGGAGGCGCAGAAGCTCGCTCCCGACGCGGCCGTGGTCGACTCGCTCGACGCGATGCTGGCGCTCGGGCTCGACGGGGTGGTGATCGCCACGCCCAGCGCGCTCCACGCCGCCCAGTCAATCCAGGCGCTCGACTCCGGCTGCGCGGTGTTCTGCCAGAAGCCGCTCGGCCGCAGCGCTGCGGAGGCGCGTGCGGTGGTCGAAGCCGCCCGCCGTGCCGACCGGCTGCTGTCGGTGGACTTCTCCTATCGTCTCACCGCCGCCATGCAGCAGATCGCGCCGCTGGTACGCGACGGGTCGCTCGGCCACGTCCACGCGATCGACCTGACCTTCCACAACGCCTACGGCCCCGACAAGCCGTGGTTCTACGACCCGGCGCTGTCGGGCGGCGGCTGCGTGATGGACCTGGGCGTGCATCTCGTCGACCTGGCGCTGTGGACGCTCGGCTTCCCGGAGGTGGTCGAAGTCACCTCGCATCTGTCGAGCGGCGGCCAGCCGCTCACCGACCCGCACGCCCAGGTCGAGGATTATGCGGTCGCGACGCTGGTGCTCGCCGGCGGCACGGTCGTACGCCTCGCCTGCTCGTGGCGATTGCCGGCCGGACAGGACGCGGTGATCGAGGCGAGCTTCTACGGCACCGGCGGCGCGGCGTCGCTCCGCAACCTCGACGGCTCCTTCTACGACTTCCGCGCCGAGCGCTTCGACGGCACCGCGCGCCGGCTGCTCGCCGATCCACCCGACGCCTGGGGCGGCCGCGCCGGCGCCGACTGGGCGGAGCGCCTCGCCCGCTCGCCGCGCTTCGCCGAGGATGCCGAGCAACTCGTCCGCAGCGCCGAGGTGCTCGACCGCATCTACGGCCGCTGACCTCCGGCGCGCGGTCCGGCCGACTTCAGGCGCTGGCGCACGCCGGCCGGCTGCTCGCGCGCCAGTTCCAGCCGTGGCCGAGCGCGAGCAGCAGCGCTCCGGTGACGCTCAGCACCAGCTCGAGCCGCGGCCCAGTCGCGAGGAACGCCCCTGCCCCGAGCAGCGGCAGCCCGAGCATCGCGATCGCGAGCGGCAGCGGGTGGCGGTGACGGCGAAAGCCCAGCCCGAGCGCGAGCGCGCTGGTCGGCACCGCAAAGGCGAAGGCGAGCGCGTGAAAGCTCTCGGGCAGCGTGAGCATCGCCGCGAACATCGGCAGCGCGACGATCAGCGCGGGCAGCACCAGGCAATGGACCAGGCAAAGCAGCGACGCCCCCATCGCCGCCCCGTCGAGCCATTGCTGCCGCGCTGGGGCCATTTCGTGCTTCATGCTGCCGTTATCCTTCTATCGAGCGATGCAGATGATACTTCGTATCATCGCAATCAAGAGGCCGGCGCGTGACCTTTTGTTGCCGCCCCTGCCGGCAAGCCGCTATCCCCCGCGAAAACCGGGAGAGAAATCATGCGCCACCCTCGTCGCGTCGCCGGAGCGACTGCCCTCGCCACGCTGCTGGTCGCGCTCGGCGGCTGCGCGACGCTGCCGCGGGGCGGCGCCCTCGCGCTGGGCGCGCGCTATGTCGCGATGGGCAGCTCCTTCGCTGCGGGGCCGGGCATTCCCGCCTCCGCCGACACGCCGCCGAACCGCTGCACGCGATCGACCGACAATTACGCGCATCAGCTGGCACGTCGGCGCGGCCTGACGCTGGTCGACGTCAGCTGCTCGGGCGCGACCACCGCGCATCTGCTGGGTCCGTGGAACGCGCTTGCGCCGCAGCTCGACGCGCTGACGCCCGACACTGCACTGGTGACGGTCACGATCGGCGGCAACGACGTGAACTACATCGGTGGGCTGTTCGCGGCGTCGGAAGGCACGCGCATCACCGCACCGGCAGAGGCCGCCTGGGCACGACTGGCGCAGGACTTCGACCGGATCTCGGCCGAGGTCCGCCGCCGCGCCCTGAACGCGCGGCTGATCTATGTCGACTATGTCACGCTGCTACCCGACGGCGCCCCCTGTGCGCAGACGCCGCTGTCGGCGGAAGATGCCGCCGCCTCGAATGCCATCGCCCGGCGGCTTGCGGCGGCTACCGCCGAGGCAGCCAAGCGCGCCGGGGCCGGCCTGGTCCGCACCTCCGCGCTCTCGCGGGGGCACGACGCCTGCGCCGCCGAGCCCTGGGCAACCGCCTATCTGGATCGGGACGGCATGCGCACCCCGGTCGCCTATCATCCCAACAAGGCGGCGATGACCGCGGTCGCCGACGCCCTAGACGCCAGCCTGCCGCGCTAAAGCCTCGTCATCCTGACGAAAGTCAGGATCCACTGCCGCTACGACTGGTAGCGAGCGCGCAGCGCATTTGGATGCCAGCCTCCGCTGGCATGACGGACGGAGACTAGAACAGCCGCGTCAGCAGGTAGAACAACGCGCCGACCGCCGCCGAGGCGGGGATGGTGATGACCCAGGCGACCACCACGCTGCTGGCCACGCCCCAGCGCACCGCCGAAGCGCGGCGCGCGGTGCCGGCGCCGATCACCGAGCCGGTAATGGTGTGGGTGGTGGAAACAGGGACGCCGAGGAGCGACGCCGAGAACAGCACGATCGAGCCTGACAGCGACGCGCTGAACCCCTGGTGCTGCGACAGCTTGGTGATGCGCGAGCCCATCGTCTCGATGATCTTCCACCCGCCCGTCAGCGTGCCGAGCGCGATCGCAACGTAGCAGCTGATCGCCACCCAGTGCGGCACCTCGAACTCGCCCTGCAGATAGCCGGTCGAATAGAGCAGCACGGTGATGATCCCCATCGTCTTCTGCGCGTCGTTGAGCCCGTGGCTCAGCGAATAGGCGCCCGACGACACGAGGTGCAGCGTCCGGAACGAGCGCTCCGCCGTGCGCGAGCTGGCGCGCGAGAACAGCCAGCTGGTGACCAGCATGACCAGCATCGCCAGGATCATGCCGATCGTCGGCGACAGCACGATCGCGATCAGCGTCTTGTTGAGCCCGGTCCATTGCACGCCGGTGAGCCCGGCATGCGCCACGCCCGACCCGATCATGCCGCCGACCAGCGCGTGGCTCGACGAGGAAGGCAGCCCCTTCAGCCAGGTCACGACGTTCCAGAACATCGCGCCGATCAGCGCGCCGAACACCACCGCGGGGGTGATGAGGTTCTTGTCGATCAGCCCCTGGCCGATCGTGTCGGCGACCTTGTGCAGCCCGGGGAAGGCGATGGTCAGGAAATAGGCCGCGAAGTTGAACACCGCAGCGAAGGCGACGGCGTGGACCGGGCGCAACAGCCGAGTCGCGACCACCGTGGCGATCGAGTTCGCCGCATCATGCAGGCCGTTCAGGAAGTCGAAGGCCAGCGCGACCAGGATCAACCCGATCAGCAGCGGCAGGGCGAGTTCGTGCATCGCGCGGGATCAGGCGTGGTCGACGACGATGCCGTCGATCTCGTTGGCGACATCCTCGAACGCGTCGACGATCCGTTCGAGGTGCTTGTAGATCTCGCGCTGGACCGAGAAGCGAAGCGCGTCCTGCGGACCGATGTCCTTGAACGCACGCTTGAGCCCGGTCGCATGGATCTCGTCGGCGTGGCTCTCCATGCGCACCAGCCGTTCGGTGAGCTCGTGCAGGCGTCCGCCGTTGCGGCCCACGTCGCGCAGCAGCGGCATCGCCTCGGCGGTGATGCGCGAGGCATCGACGATGATCGCCCCCATGTCCTTCATTTCCTGCTCAAACTGCGTGACCTCATAGAGGTCGATCGCCTGGACGGCGGCCTGCATCTCGTCGATCGCGTCGTCCATCGCGCCGATCAGGCTGATGATCGCCCCGCGGTCGAACGGGGTGAGGAAGGTCTCGCGCACCGTGCGCAGCATCTCGCGGATGATCTCGTCGGCGTCGTGCTCACGCTCGACGACTTCCTGGATATGGTCGCGGTTGCCGTCCTGCAGCAGCCGCGCCAGCGCATCCGCCCCGGCGGTGACCGTCACCGCATGCGCCTCGAACATCTCGAAGAAATTGCCGGTCTTCGGAAGCAGCCGCTGAAACCATCCGAACATGTTCGTCACCTTGGATTTTTCGGCCACCGTGCTGAGAATGCCGGTGCGCCGCATTGCTGCTTTCATTTCCGCCGGACCGAAGGAGCGGATCAGGTCGCGCAGGTCGGGCTCCTCGACCGCGTCGGCGGCCTCGGTCAAGCTAAACCAGCGGCGCTCGCGCTCCGACTGTTCCTTCCAGGCGCCCAGTTCCTGGCTGACGGCGAGCGGGAACACCTCGACGTCGATCATCAGCGAGGCGCCGTTGCGCCGCCGCTTGCGATAGCGATACTGCCCCAGCGGCGTCGGGCAGACGAGGCCGCGGACGCCCGCTTCCTCCTCCGCCTCGACCGCAGCGCCCTCGTGCGGGCGCAGCCCCTTGTCCAGATTGCCCTTCGGGATCACCCAGCGCCGGCTCTCGCGCGACGTGACGAGCAGCACCCGCACGG
Source organism: Sphingomonas mangrovi (assembly GCF_047975845.1). Lineage (NCBI taxonomy): Bacteria > Pseudomonadati > Pseudomonadota > Alphaproteobacteria > Sphingomonadales > Sphingomonadaceae > Sphingomonas > Sphingomonas mangrovi. Next base: position 228,074 of record NZ_JBIUCZ010000002.1, read on the forward strand.
GCGCGTCGATGGCGGTTCCGTCGGTCCGGTACGGCAAGGCGGCGATCTGGCGAATGGGCAACTCCTCGGGCGGGCCGCGCCCGTTACAATCTCGTCCCGACCCGGCGCAAGCCTATCCTGCCGAGCCACAGGGGCCGGGCGCACCAGGACGCGACACGGCCGCTACCGAACGCCGGCCGCCACGGCCTTGTCGCAGAACAAGCGCACGCGCGTCGAGAACCGTACGAAAGGATTACTTAAGAAGGAGAAAAGGCACCCGCCCGGATCGATGGTGCGCTCGCCCTGTCGGCGATGAGAAATGGTGGAGCCGAGGGGGATCGAACCCCTGACCTTCGCAATGCCATTGCGACGCTCTCCCAGCTGAGCTACGGCCCCACGCCGTTTCGCCGACCCGTATTTCGGGGCGGCTCCGGGATCCCCTCGTCGGGGAAGGCGCCCTCTAAGCGGGCGGTTTTGGTTTGGCAAGCGCCTATTCGACGCTTGCCGCACCTTTTTTCGTTCCGCCGGCCGGGCCGACGCGCGAGGATCAGTTTTCCTCGTCTTCGTCCTTGGTGTTGACGCCCAGATCGTCGTCGCCACCCAGATCGACGTCGTCGTCGGCCGAGGGCTCGTCGTCGCCGTCGATGTCCAGATCCTCGTCACCGAGATCCGAATCCTTTTCGGTCTCCTTCTCGGTGGCGGGCTTCGCCGCTTCGAACGGAAGCGGCTGCTTCGACTTCAGGATAGGCTCGGGGTTCCAGGTCACACCGCACTCGATGCAGGTGACGGGATCTTCCTTGCCAAGGTCATAGAAGCGCGTCGCGCATTTCGGGCACGTCCGCTTCGTGCCCCATTCCGGCTTCACCATGTGCCGCTCTTGCCTTTCGGTATGGGATTTTGGGTCTCGGGACTGGTCCCGCCAAGTGGCGCGCGCCTTGCCATAGCACAAGGGCGCTGTCAAAAACCGTGCCGATGCGCGCTCCCCTGCCCTCCCCGCGCGCGAGCGCCTCGCCCGTCCACGCGTTCGGCCTGCGCGCGCTGGTCCTCGCCGCACTGGCGGTGGGCGAGAGCCGGATCGAAGCGCTCCCCGACGACGCAGCGGTTGCCGCACTGGCCGCCGCGTTGCGGTCGATGGGCGCATCCGTCGATCGTGTCGAGGGCATCTGGCGCGTCCGCGGAGTCGGCACCGGCAGCCTCGTGCAACCCGACGACGTGCTCGCCGTCGAGAGCGACACCGCGGCGGCGCTCCTCCTCGGGCTCGCCGCGAGTCAGGCGATCACCGTCACCCTCGCCGGGCCCGCGCTGCTCGACTCCGACCTGCTCGCAGCGCTGGGCACGATGGGGGCGGACATCACCGCGAGCCCCGGCGGGTGCCTGCCGCTGATGGTGCGCGGGCTCTGCCCGGCGGTGCCGCTCGCGCGCGACGTGGCGGACGACGGGCCGCTGGCCTGGGCGCTCTTGGTGGCCGGCCTCAACGCTCCCGGGGAGACCCGCCTGCGCTTGCCCGATGCCACCACGTTCGACACGACTCTGCTCGCTGCGTTCGGCGTCCCGTTCGACTGGATCGGCACGACGCTGGTGCTTCGAGGCGAGGCGGAACTGCGACCTGCCGTGATCCGCTGCCCGGCCGCGGCTTGACGCCTGCCGCGGTTGCGGCGACTGCACGGCGATGATCATCGCCGTCGACGGACCCGCCGCATCGGGCAAGGGCACCATCGCCCGCGCGCTCTCGCGCCACTACGAGCTTCCGCATCTCGACACCGGCCTGCTGTATCGCGCGGTGGCGGCGACGGTGCTGCGCGACAGCCTCACCCCCGAGCGGGAAGCCGATGCGATCGCCGCCTGCGGGTTCGAGGACCGGCTGCTCGAGGATCCGTGGCTGCGCAGCGACGAGGTCGGCAAGGTCGCGTCGATCGTTTCCGCGCACGGCCTCGTCCGCTCGGCGCTGCTCCAGCGCCAGCGGCGATTCGCGGCACAACCGGGCGGTGCCGTGCTCGACGGCCGCGACATCGGCACGGTGATCGCGCCGGACGCCGATGCCAAACTGTTCGTCAAGGCGACTCCCGCGGTCCGCGCCCGCCGTCGCCACATGGAACTGCAGAAGCAGGGATCGACGACCACCTACGACCGGGTGCTCGCCGACATCCGCGCGCGCGACGACCGCGATGCCAGCCGGTCGCACGCGCCGATGACGATGGCGGCCGATGCGGCGCCGCTCGATACCAGTTTTCTCTCGATCGAGGCGGCGGTGCGGCGCGCGATCGAACTGGTCGACGCGCAGGTCGCCCACTAAGGAGCCCTGCCCGCGCGACGCGGGGCGCGTCGCTTGCGAATTGCTTGCATCTGCGCTATGCGGCGGCCGTTCGACGAGCGACTGCTCGCGGGGCCGGCGCGGAGGGGATTCCTCACGCGCCCTTTTTCGCATTCGGCGTGAAAAGCCCGCAGCTGCCGAACGGAGAATGCCGCGACCGGCATCCGGCCGCCGCGGCCACGCCGGTCAAAGACCGCCGGAACCAACCGGCCGGCCGGAAAAACGTACAGGAACCAGGAACTCTAATGGCCTCTTTGGCAAACCCGAGCCGCGACGATTTCGCGGCGATGCTTGACCAGACGCTGGGTCAGGCCGACAGCTTCGAAGGCCGCGTGGTCATCGGGACCGTCACCGGCATCGAGAACGACCTCGCCGTCATCGACGTGGGCCTCAAGTCGGAAGGCCGCGTGCCGCTGCGCGAGTTCGCAGCGCCGGGCCAGAAGGCCGAGCTGAAGGTCGGCGACGAAGTCGAGGTCTATGTCGACCGCGTCGAGAACGCAAACGGCGAAGCGATGCTCAGCCGCGACCGCGCCCGCCGCGAAGCCGCCTGGGACAAGCTGGAAACCGAGTTCGCCAAGTCGGCCCGCGTCGAAGGCGTGATCTTCGGCCGCGTCAAGGGCGGCTTCACCGTCGACCTGTCGGGCGCCGTGGCGTTCCTGCCGGGTTCGCAGGTCGATATCCGTCCGGTGCGTGACGTCACCCCGCTGATGGACATCCCGCAGCCGTTCCAGATCCTCAAGATGGACCGCAAGCGCGGCAACATCGTCGTGTCGCGTCGCGCGGTGCTGGAAGAGACCCGCGCCGAGCAGCGTTCGGGCCTGATCCAGTCGCTGCACGAAGGCCAGGTGATCGACGGCATCGTCAAGAACATCACCGACTATGGTGCGTTCGTCGACCTGGGCGGCATCGACGGCCTGCTGCACGTCACCGACCTGAGCTACAAGCGCGTCGGCCACCCGTCGGAGATGCTCAACATCGGCGACACGGTGCGCGTGCAGATCATCCGCATCAACCGCGACACGCAGCGCATCTCGCTCGGCATGAAGCAGCTCGAGAGCGATCCGTGGGATGGCGCCTCGGTCAAGTATCCGATCGGCGCGAAGCTGACCGGCCGCGTGACCAACATCACCGAATATGGTGCGTTCGTCGAGCTGGAAGCGGGCATCGAGGGCCTGGTCCACGTCTCCGAGATGAGCTGGACCAAGAAGAACGTCCATCCGGGCAAGATCGTGTCGACCAGCCAGGAGGTCGAGGTCATCGTCCTCGAGGTCGATCAGGAAAAGCGCCGCATCTCGCTGGGCCTCAAGCAGGCGCAGGCGAACCCGTGGGAGCGCTTCGCCGAGACCCACCCGGTCGGCTCGACCGTCGAGGGCGAAGTCAAGAACGCGACCGAGTTCGGCCTGTTCGTGGGCCTGGACGGCGACGTCGACGGCATGGTCCACATGTCGGACATCGCCTGGGGCATCTCGGGCGAGGACGCGCTCAACCTGCACCGCAAGGGCGAGACGGTTCAGGCCGTCGTGCTCGCCGTGGAGCCGGACAAGGAGCGCATCAGCCTCGGCATGAAGCAGCTCGAGCGCGGTGCGCCGGCCGTCGGCGTCGCCACCTCGGGCGACCGCCTCAACAAGAACGCGATCGTCACCGTCACCGTGCTTGAGGTCCGCGACGCGGGTCTCGAAGTGCAGGCGGGCGACGACGGCGCCACCGGCTTCATCAAGCGCACCGACCTCGGCCGCGACCGGGACGAGCAGCGTCCGGAGCGCTTCCAGGTCGGTCAGAAGTTCGACGCGATGGTGTCGGGCTTCGACCGCTCGAAGAAGCCGACCTTCTCGATCAAGGCGATGCAGATCTCCGAAGAGAAGCAGGCGGTTGCGCAGTACGGCTCGTCCGACTCGGGCGCGTCGCTGGGCGACATTCTCGGCGAGGCGCTCAAGGCCCGCAACGAGAACCGCTAAACACTGTGCCGCGGCGGGAGTTCTACTTCCGCCGCGGCATTGGTCTTCACGGGGTTGCAGTTCTTCACCGCGCAAAGTAGCTGTCGGATACTCCAGCGTAACGATTGCTCCGGCTCTTTCTTGCCGCGAGTCCATGAGGTCCCAATGATCCGATCCGAACTGGTAACGCGTCTGATCGCCGACAATCCCGGCCTGTCCGCGCGGGACGTGGAACGGATCGTCACCGTCTTCTTCGACTGCATCGTCGAACAACTTAAGCAGGACGGCCGCGTCGAGCTTCGCGGCTTCGGCGCCTTCTCCACCCGCGCGCGCGACGCCCGCACCGGTCGCAATCCGCGCACCGGCGAGACGGTCGAGGTCGACGCCAAGCGGGTTCCGTATTTCAAGCCCGGCAAGGAAATGCGCGCCCGCCTCAACGTCTGAGGTCCGGCACCCGCCGCGCAACGCGCTTGACGCGGGCGCCGGCTTGCGGTTGCGGTACCCCCGTGCGGACGTGGCGAAACCGGTAGACGCAGCCGACTTAAAATCGGCTTCCGAACAGGAGTGCGGGTTCGAGTCCCGCCGTCCGCACCACCGCGGTGGCGCTGCGCCGCGGTCGATGGCAGGAAGGGGCATGGCGTCCCCCCTGCCCATCCCCCCGTTCCGCACGTTTGCCCTGCTCCTCGCCGGCATATTGTCGCTCGGCGGCTGCGGCCCACAGACCGACGACTCGGCGGTGGCGGTGAGCGTCATCGGCGGAACGGCGCGCGCCGCCGATCCGGCGCGCGCCGCGCTCGCGCCGGCGGAGCGCGTCCTGATGGCGGCCACGGCGCAGGGGCTGGTGCGCTTCGATGCCGCCGGCCAGGTCGAGCCGGCGCTCGCCGAACGCTGGACGGTGATCGACGAGGGCGAGAGCTACATCTTCCGCCTCGGCGACGCGCGTTGGCCCGACGGCAATCGCGTGACCGCAAAGGACGTGGTGCGCGGACTGCAACGGGCAGTGCAGCCCGCCTCGCACAAGCCGCTCGCCACCGCCCTGCGGTTGGTCGACGAGATCGTCGAGATGACGCCCGAGGTCGTCGAGATCCGCCTGCGCCGCCCGCAGCCGGAGTTCCTCAAGCTGCTGGCCCAGCCCGAACTCGCGATCTTCCAGCCGCGCAGCCTGCGCGGAACCGGTCCGTTCGAGCTGGCGCGCGCCGTGCGCGGCGCCCAGCGGCTGCGTCCGGTCCGGGCATGGGCCGACGAGGACGCCGACGCGCCGCAACAGGCGGCCGACCTGGTCGACCTGCGCGGCGACACGGCGGCGCGCGCGGTGCTGCGCTTCGCCCGCGGCGACACCGACCTGGTGCTGGGCGGCGGGCTGGTCGAATGGCCGTTGCTCGCGTTCGCCCAGGTCGCTGCGCCGAGCATCCGGATCGATCCCGCCTCGGGGCTGTTCGGGCTGGCGGTGGCGCGCCGCGAGGGCTTCCTCGCCGAACGCGACAACCGCGCGGCGATCGCCGCCGCGCTGGACCGGGGCGCGATCATCGCCGCGGTGCGCGACGACTGGGCGGCCGCCACCACGCTGCTCCCCGCGCAGCTCGACTCCGCCGCGGCGCCCGCACCCTTCCCCTGGGAAGCCCGTCCGAGCGGCGATGCGGTCGGCCAGGCTCGCGCCCGCGTCGCCGTGTGGCGCGCGGATCATCCCGACATGCCTGCGCTCCGGCTGGCGCTGCCGGATGGGCCGGGCGGCAATTTGCTGTGGGGGCCGATCGCGGTGTCGCTGCGCGCCATCGGGCTGGCGGTCGAGCGCGTGCCGCTCGACGCGCGCGACGCCGACCTGCGGCTGGTCGACAAGGTCGCGCCGCTCGATGCGGGGCGCTGGTATCTCGACAACGCCTGCCTCGCCTGCGACCCGATGATCCGCGCGATCATCGACGCTGCGGCCGACGCGCCGAACGGCGAGGTGCGCGGGCGGCTGCTCGCCGACGCCGACGCGGCGCTGGCGGCCGACGCGAGCTTCGTGCCGATCGCGGCGCCGTTGCGCTGGTCGCTGGTGTCGTCGCGGCTCCGCGCCTGGACGCCGAACGCGCGCGCCTGGCACCCGTTGAATCATCTGCGCGGCGACCCCAGCTAAGGCCCATGAACCGCACCACCCGCATGTCGCCCGAGATGTTCGACCGGCTTGCCGAGGCCGTCCCGATCGGACGCGACGCCGCCGCCGTCCGCAAGCGCCTGGTGGCGCTGGAGCGGTTGCTCGAGCGCAGCTTCGTGATCCCGGGCATCAAGGTGCCGGTGGGTCTGGACCTGTTCTTCAACCTGCTGCCCGTCGGCGGCAGCTTCATCGGCGCGGCGATGGGCAGCTACATGGTCTGGGAAGCCCGCAACCTGGGCATGTCGAAGCTCCAGATGGCGCGCATGGCCGGCAACGTCGGGTTCGACTGGCTGCTGGGGCTGATCCCGCTGGTCGGCGCGGTGCCCGACCTGTTCTTCCGGTCGAACACCCGCAATCTGCGGATCATCAAGCGCCACCTCGACAAGCACCACCCCGGCACCGCCGTCGTCGACGCCGCCTGACGGCGGCGCCTCCGGCTGGCGGCGGGTATCGGCGCGCTAGCGCTTGCCCCGCCAGATCTTGAGCGGGGCGTTGGCGGTGAGCCCGCCCTGGTGCGCCGGGCAGGCGCGGTAGCGCAGCTTCGTGTCGAGGCACAGCCAGACCTCGTCGAGCCAGCCGTCGCGATTGGCGGTGATCCGCATCATGCCGGCCGAAATGCCGGGGTTGGCGCGGGCGATCGCCTGGGCGAACTGCCCGGCGGTCAGCTTGGGCCGTCGCGACAGCGCTTCCATGTCCGGGTAGCGCAGCTTGCCGTACAGCCGGTTCGCGGTCTGGAAATACGCTGCGGGAGTCACCCCCATGCAGCTGCCGTGCTTGGCATATTCGTGCTGGAGCAGCTGCGCCGAGGGGGTGGTGCACAGGTTGCGCCGGATCACCGCCTCCGGCAGCAGCGCCACCGGCTTGCAATATTGCGGCCACTGCTTGCCCTCGCCGTCCGGCCACAGCCCGTGGAGCGTGAAGCCGAAACGGTTGTCGCCGCCGCACTGGAAACCGTCGTCGCCCGCTTTGCCGCGGCAATATTGCGGCGACCAGGTGATCGCGAGCGTGTAGCTGCCGATCGGCAGCACCCGGCGCGGCTGCTGCGCGGTAGGCACATCCGCATGCGGGCGCGGCACCGATGCCGGCGCGCTGCACTGATACGCCTGGGCGAAGGCGGTGCCGGGAACCGCGGCGGCGATCAGCACCGCCGGGGTCTTCCAGAATTTGCTCATTCGAACGGCGTCGCCGGGTCGCCGGTCGGCTCGCCCTTGAACCACGCGACGGCGTCGGGCTGGAAGAGCATGTACACGGCGATGCCCTGCATCACCGTCGCGAGGAGCGCGAGCACCGTCCCGATGACGGACGGGAACTGGCCGTTCAGCAGCGACCACACCACCATCAGCGCGCCGAAGACGAAGAACACGGTAATGATCCACTTGGTCACCGTGCTGCGCATCCGCGAGGTGAAGAACCACAGCAGCAGCGAGATGCCGATGCTCAGCACGGTCGTGCCGATGATCATCGGCGTGGCGATCGCGGCGGTCGCCGGCTGCGCCTGCAGCTGGGCCATCGTCACGTTCCACGTCACCGCGGTGTTGACGAGGCCGACCACGAGCGCGCCGAGATAGAATTGATCGAAGCGTTGAATGGATTTTGGACGCATGGGACCCCCCTGTGTTGCCGGCGGCAGCCTAGCCGCACGCTCGCGCGCCGCAAGCCGGATTTCTAGAGCGCCGCGAAATCCAGGCCGATGTCCGCGGCGGGCGCCGACTGGGTGAGCCGGCCGACCGAGACATAGGTCACGCCGCTCGCCGCAATGGCCGCAATGGTGTCGAGCCGCACGCCGCCCGAGGCTTCGGTGGGCACGCGCCCTGCGACCTCGGCGACGGCGGTCCGCAGAGTCGCCGGGTCCATGTTGTCGAGCAGCAGGTGGGTGGCGCCGCCGGCGAGCGCGGGTGCGATCTGGTCGAGCCGGTCGACCTCGACGATGATCGAGGCGATGCCCGCCTCGGCCGCGCGGCGCGCCGCCGCCTCGACCCCGCCCGCGACCGCGACATGGTTGTCCTTGATCATCGCCGAGTCCCACAGCCCCATGCGGTGGTTGGTCGCCCCGCCCATGCGCGTCGCGTATTTCTCCAGGCGGCGCAGCCCCGGCAGCGTCTTGCGCGTGTCGAGCAGCGTCGCGCCGGTGCCGCGCATCGCGTCGACATAGGCGGCGGTCAGCGTAGCGATGCCGGAGAGGTGCTGGACGGTGTTGAGCGCCGACCGCTCGGCGGTGAGCAGTGCGCGCGCGTTCCCGCGCAGCCGCAGCAGGTCGGAGCCGGCGGCGACGCGGTCGCCGTCCGCCACCAGCGCCTCGATCTCCACCTCGGGATCGAGCGCCCGGAAAAAGGCTTCGGCGATCGGCAGGCCGGCGACGGTGATCGCATCTCGGCTGTCCATCACGCCGACGAAGCGCGCGTCGGCCGGGACGACCGCGGCGGAGGTGATGTCCCCGCCCTCGCCCAGATCCTCGGCGAGCGTATCGCGGACGAAGCGGTCGAGATCGAAGCCGTCGAGCGACCAGTGCATGCGCGTTCTCCCGGGAAACCGCCGCGGGCGGTAGCGTGGGAGCCGATGCGCTCGCAAGGCGGAAAGTTGGCGGGGGGTTAGGGCGAACCGGCGGCTCCGGCCCAGCCGTCATGCTGACGAAAGTCAGCATCCATTCGCTCTACGCTCGCGACCCCAGACGCAGCGGCAATGGATCCTGACTTTCGTCAGGATGACGGGATGTGTCCGACAGCAGCCTCTGCGCCTCAGACCTTGGCGGCGTAGACCATCCGGCCGTTGCCCAGGTGTTCGAACACCTGCACCAGCTCGCTCTCGCCGACCGCGAAGCAGCCCTGGCTGCGGCCGAGCTTGCCGTGGGTGCGTAGCATCGCCGCGTTGGAATACCAGGCGCCGTGGATCACGATCGCGCGGGAGAGCGCGTTGTCGTTGGTCGGATCGAGCCCGACGAGCCGCTGCGACTTGCCATGCTTGCCGACGTAATAATCGGAGGCGAGGAAAGCGCCCTCGCACGAGGCGTTCGACCCGTTGAGGTTGGAGAAGCGCTGGAGGAAGCCGCTGTGCCGGGGATCGGAGCCGCTGCCGTGCGCGACCAGCAGCGTTTCGGTCCGGCCGCTGGCCAGGTCGATGAGGTGGAAGCGCGGCACCGACGAGGAGGCGGCGAAGTCCGCGATCGCGATGCGATCGCGCTTGGCGATGCGGCTGCCATGCGCCTGCAATGCCGCCATCGCCTCGCGGAACAGCGCGGGGCGCACCACCCGCGGCGACGTCAGCGTCGTCCGTGCGGCGGCCGGTACGGCTGCCCGTACCGGCGATGCGATCGCGGTCGAGGCGACCACGCCCCCTGCGACCATGAGCCCCGAGGTGAGAAAAGCGCGACGCGACGGCGCCGATTCGACGATGTTCTGCACTGGAATGTCCTGCCCTGAAACCCGCTCTCGGCATCGTGTATCCGATGTCCGACTTCCTTTTAGCTAACAAATCCAGCGAGTTCCCGGCCTGCTGGGGTGTTCATCGCAGCTCAGGCGCAGCTCGCCGCATGTGGACGCCATGTCCTCCGCCTACCCGGCCGGACGCCCGGCGATCGCGGTCCGACTCGGCGGATAGGCGGCACTGTCACGGTCCCCCGAAACCGACGACCGACCCAAACCGGACGGGCAACAGCTTTTCGTATGTTGTCAATGGCACAAATCAGTCGCGCGCACGTTGATGCAGCATGGGACGACGGACGGGAAGCACTTCCACCGTTTCCGTCCAGATGTTGTTCGAGGTGCGGAATGAAGATCGGCAATTATAGCGCTTGGCTGGCCGCCGGCGCACTCGCGCTTTCCTTGCAAGCGGCGCCGGCGGTGGCGCAGGAACCCGCAGCGGTGTTCGGCGTATCGTCGAGCCAGGCGATGAAGCCCGGCCAATATGTTTGGAAGGACATCGCCGATACTTCGGAGCCGGTGACGGTGACCGTCAGCCTCGCGCTCCAGCGCGCCTATGTCTACCGCGGCAGCACGCTGATCGCGGTGTCGACCGTGTCCACCGGCAAGCCCGGGCATGAAACGCCGATCGGCGAGTTCGAGATCCTTCAGAAGAAGGAGATGCACCGGTCGAACCTCTACAACGACGCGCCCATGCCCTACATGCAGCGGCTGACGTGGGACGGGATCGCGCTGCACGCCGGCGCCATTCCGGGCCGCCCGGCGTCGCACGGCTGCGTCCGCCTGCCCGCCGCCTTCGCCAAAAAGCTGTTCGCCGCCACCGCCAAGGGCGCGATGGTGTCGATCAACGACGATCCCTACGATCCGCTCTCGCCGATCCCGCTGCCGGCGGAGAACTTCGGCGCCTCGACGGGGACGGTGGTCGCGTCTCAGGACGTGGTGCCGGGCCGCAGCATTCGGACGGCGAGCGCGCCGTAAGGTAGGCGGGGGTCCGTCAGCCCGCTGCCTTCCCGTTCTACGTCACCCCAGCGGATACTGGGGTCTTGTGCCGCACGGGCGATTGGTCTGTCTCGGGAGATCCCAGCTTTCGCGGGACATTTGCATAACCGGTTTTTTGGTGAAGCGGTGGCGTGAATGGTGGTTGCGGCGGCGGGAGTGGCGACGCGGCGGGGATCGGGTGGGTGAGCTGTGGCGTGGTTCAGCCGAGCTGATC